>CAZHRV010000186.1:0-4727 GCA_964535035.1 uncultured Rikenellaceae bacterium | reverse complement strand
CAGCAAGAGCAACTGCATTACCTTCATTTGCACAAATGAAATTACGATCTTTGTCAGTATAATGTGTAATATATGCACAAATTTCTTTTAACAAAGAATCCGGGACACCAGTAAAAAAATCGATTTGATTATTAACCAATGTATTGTAAAAATCCTTAACAGCAATCATAATATTATTTTGTACCTGGGATTAGAGTTAATATTTCTTTAATTGGCATACATTTTTCATTGACTTCTAACGATCTGCCATGGGTTAGTATTGATTGAGCTACCTCAACCATTGCGGGGTAAGCACTCCTTAGAAGATGATTCGCGTATATTACAATATTTACACCTGTTTTTATCAATTCTTCTTCATTTATCTGATTGTATGTAGTTGGCACAGCCACGAGAGGCACTTTTAATTTAAATTTATCATATTCTTTGCAGAATTCAAGTATTTCATCCGGAATGTTTTCTTTACTATGAATCATAATCCCGTCAGCTCCAGCTGCTATATATGCTTCAGCCCTTTCAACTGCATCTTTCAATCCCTTTTTTAATATCAGGCTTTCTATCCTGGCAATTATCATAAAATCATCGGTTATCTGAGCCTTTTTTCCCATGGAAATTTTATAACTGAAATTCTCAATACTTTCCTGAGTTTGTTCTACATCTGTCCCGAATAATGAATTTTTCTTCAACCCCACCTTGTCTTCAATAATAATGGCAGAAATGCCGTGTCTTTCAAGTGTTCTGACTGTAAAAACAAAATGTTCTGTTTTACCTCCGGTATCTCCATCAAATATAATTGGCTTGGTAGTAACTTCTAGTATATTGTTCAGGTCTTGTAATCTTGAAGTAATATCAACAGCCTCAATATCAGGCTTACCTTTTGAGGTGGAATCGGTCAAACTGCTTGACCACATAGCATCAAACTCTTTTCGGACTCCTTTTATTTCAACAAATGTGTTCTCAACTATCAAGCCAGTTAATCCGTTATGAGCCTCAATAGCCCTTACAATAGGTTTTGATTCAATCAATCTTCTGAATTGCTTCATCCTTATTTCAGGGGTAGTTCCAATTTCTTTAATGGTCTCATTGAGTTTTGTTGATGAGATCCCTTTGGTATACGGAACTTCTACTAAAATCCCATTCCACTCTTTTAATACATTAATCACTTTGTCTCGTGTATTTTTTTGAATTCCTGTTTTCCAGTCATCACCGTGGACAACATAGTCGGGTTTATATTTTCTTAAATTTTCAGTATAATCTAATGCATCCTGCGGTACTACTACATCAACTCCTTTGATTTCCTGAACAATCATTTTCCGTTGTGAATAATCAAGAAATGGCAATCGTTTATACGAAGCTATAGCTCTGTCAGTCAACAGGCCAATCATTACAGAACCATATTTTTTTGCTTCATTGATAATATTAAGGTGTCCCGGGTGAATCAGATCGGCACTCATTCCAACATATACTTTCTTCTGCATGATAAGATTTTTTAGGATTTTAAAGGAGTGTTAAATATACACAAAGCTACAATATTTATAATTTGTTATAAACTACTTTCAGCACAGCCACGTCAGTCCCATAAGCAATTATAATGCAAATGGCTGTATATTAAATTATTCAAGGTTATCTTTTGTCCTTTAATAAGAACAATCGTTTTCTTTCACATAATCTATATACCAGTCAATAAATTCCTTTATTCCGGATTTTATAGTTGTAGCTGGTTTATATTGTATTTTTTTAAAAAGTTCCTCTACATCCGCCCATGTAGCAGGAACGTCGCCTGCTTGCAATGGAAGATATTTCTTAATGGCCTTCTTGCCTAAATAATTCTCAATAGCTGAAATGAAATCTATTAATCTGACAGGTGAACAATTGCCTATATTATAGACCTTATATGGAGCAGGAGAGAAGCCTGGATCAGGATTACTTCCAGACCATTCATTATCAGGTTCTGGTATCTTTTCAAGTATCAGTGTAAGTGAATTTACAACATCAGAAACATATGTAAAGTCGCGAAGCATATCGCCATTATTATAGATATCTATTGACTTGCCTTCAATTATTGCTTTTGTAAAGATGAATAGTGCCATATCGGGTCTTCCCCATGGGCCATAGACTGTGAAAAATCTTAATCCAGTAGTTGGCAGTTTAAAGAGATAACTGTAAGTATGTGCAATCAATTCGTCTGACTTCTTAGAAGCCGCATAAAGACTTATTGGATGATCAACATTGTCACTTGTTGAAAATGGCATTTTTTCATTCAAACCGTATACGCTTGAACTACTCGCATATAAAAGATGCTTGATTTTGTTGTGTCTGCATGCTTCCAGGATATTGACAAAACCAACAATATTGCTGTTTATATATTCCAGAGGGTGATCAAGGCTGTATCTTACACCTGCCTGGGCTGCAAGATTTATAACTTTTTCAAATTTCTCTTCTTTGAAAAGAGAATCAATTCTGTCTTTGTCACAAAGATCACACTTAATAAAGGAGTAATTGTCAAACAAAGAGCTCTTAATTAGCTTTCCGTATTCGATTTTATCGCGTAATATTCCAGTCTCTTTCAACCTGGAAAACTTTAGGTTTACATCGTAGTAATTATTTATATTATCAAGACCAACTACTTCATATCCTTCAGTTAAAAGTCTCCTTGCCAAGTGAAATCCTATAAATCCTGCTGTTCCTGTGATTAATACTTTTGATGTCATTTAGATAATCAAATTAATTGCTTTGTTGTGTTTTCAATTTTCGTCTTCATACAAATTTCCTCCATCACTGACTCTTGTTATCTTCACAACATAAAACTAAGATATCTATAAATTCAACCTGCAAAACTATAACTTAAATCCCATTCCTGAATAATAAAATTATCATTTTAAATCAAAAATTTTTCACATTTGATGCTAATTTGAATTTCAATATGGAAATAATCTTATTAACTTAGGGCATGATTATAATTACTACTGATAAATAATATGATAAATAACAAAAAGATAGTCGTAGTGCTCCCTGCATTTAACGCTGAATCTTCACTTGAAAAGACATATAATGAAATCCCTATGGATATTGTTGATGATGTAATCCTTGTTGATGATCTGAGTACTGATAAAACGGTCGATAAGGCGAATGAAATAGGAATAAATAAAATTATAAAACATAACAGAAATCTTGGATATGGAGGAAATCAAAAGACTTGTTACAGAACTGCTCTTGAAGAAGGAGCAGACATTATTGTTATGTTACATCCTGATTATCAATATACTCCAAAACTTATACATTCAATGTGCTTTTTAGTTGCAAATAATGTATATAGTGTAGTATTAGGATCAAGGATACTAGGGAGAGGAGCTTTAAAAGGCGGCATGCCATTTTATAAGTATGTGTTTAACAGGATGTTAACATTTTTTCAGAATGTCATGCTGGGCCAGAAGTTATCTGAATACCATACCGGATACAGAACTTTCTCCCGAGAAGTATTAGAAACAGTCCGTTTTGAATTAAATTCTGATAATTTTATTTTTGATAATCAATTACTCATTCAAATTTTTAATGCAGGTTTTGATATTGCAGAAATTACTTGTCCAACAAGATATTCTGTGGAAAGTTCCTCGATAAATATTAGTAACAGCATTATTTATGGATTTGGTGTTATAAAAACTACATTAATATATCTCTTGCATAGGCTTAAAATTATTAAACTTGATTTATATCTTCTCAATAAATAAATGTTGGTTATTTATGACTTCAATGAATAAAATATGTATTAAGTAATAAAGTAAAGTAAAGATCTCTTATTTGAAACTATAAAGGTATGCACCCGATCTTTGAATTTCATACTTTTCAATGAGTTTACCATATTCTTCACATTTTGAAATAATAACCTCTTTCTCGGAATCAGTATAATGTGAAAATAGTAACCAGACCCGGTCTCTGTTAATAAAATTTTTAAAGGTTTCATTGAATAAATCAGGGTCTGATCTGATCCATTTGCCTACGATAATTTCCATATTATCAGGAATATACCTGTCTTCATAATATTCATACGCCCATCGTGACCCATACTGCACATATAATAGATCATCTTTTTGGTAATTATCACTAATGAATTGCATGGGTTTTCTTATTTCTTCTTTTGGAAAACCATTTATAACAAGTCTGATTGGATTAAGAAGAAACGCAAATAATAAAGGTATAATTAAAAGATAATGATAAGGGAGCCGGTTAAATATATTATAGATTGAATATGCTAATAATAGAATTGTTGCACTGGCATTATATAATATAAGTCTGTCTTTGCATGGATATATATGAAAGATTGATAAGATAAAATTTATTATTAACGGAATAAATAGAGATAACAGAATGTATTGTTTTTTCCAAATGATAATTATCACTCCAATAAAGGATAGAATAATAGCTAGCAAACAAAGTTTTATTTCTAATGGAAAAACAAAAAGACCTGTAAGAAAGTCTTTATACCATATTAAATTATCTGCGGTAATGGGAAATGGGGGAAAAAATTCAAAGCTTGCAAATGCACTTTGCTGAAAGCTCTCATGTGAATGTCCACTAAGAAATAGAAAATAGTTAATGGCAAAACTACCAATCCAGAGGCCAGTTAATAATAAGAATGGAGGAATTTTTTGCCACGCTTTTTCTTTTATAATAAGGAAAAATGTCCATAACCCAATAGCTGTTAATACTATTATGGCTATGTGTGAAAACCA
>CAZHRV010000185.1:0-17915 GCA_964535035.1 uncultured Rikenellaceae bacterium | reverse complement strand
AGATGCGGTTGGTTACGCCTGTAAGCTTTGAAATGGCGCGGTCAGCGGCTTTTATGTTTTCAAGATTTTCGGTTGTCAGCACCGAAGAGTCGGTGAAAAGGATCAAAACAAGATCCTGTACTCCGAACTCCTTTTCAATTTTATCTGTATTAATCCTTGAATCCATCGACTGCGGAATATAATTTCTGATTTCAGGGTCAGTCTTTGAAAGTGGAATGAGTACACCCAGTGAGATTCCCAGAGCCAGGAAGAAACCTGTTATCAGCCAGCGGTATTTGATTATAAAATCTGTCATATTATCAGAAATCTACTCTCAGGGCAGCCCTGATACAGTTCATGAATTCATCAATAAGGTCATAAATAGATCCTTTACGTCCGGAATAAAATTCTCCCCCCAGGCTTATCGTCAGTCCATCAGCCGGTTTACATGTTATTTCAGGCATTATCATAAAATCGCGTGTAGTAAAATTGTATAAGGATAGAAGTGAAGGAGTCATCCTTCCATATAAGATATCTGTTTCAATCCTGATACCGGCTGAATGATAGGAGCTTTCAAGCTGATAATTATAGAGCCTGTTAAAAGCGCCCACCTGCTGCCTTACATATTCAGTGAGATCAAAGTCTGGTATAGCCACCAGTGCAGCCAGTGCTGACAAATCGGATTCGGTTCCAATAAAAGGTTCAACCGATGTCTCTTCAAAGCCCGGTATTGCCTTCCCGGAGTATTCTGCAGTTAACCTCCAGTCTCCTGATAACCAATCAATTCCGGCAGCCCACTCTATTTGCTGACATGCAACATATTCATAAGTCCTATAAGAATTATATGGTATTGACCAGGCTGCTTCACCTCTGATCCCTGCGCTTCCTATTGTTGTTTCAAAATCAAAGCCTATATTACTTATTCTGTAAGGTTTCATTGTCAGTTCGGTATAAGGGACAGGTATCGGATCCGAAAGGTCAAGGTCAAAGCGGGTCAATGCAGTACCCGGCATAGGATCCATACCATCGAACCAGGAAAAGCTCATATCAAAACCTTTCAGATACAAATCTGCCTTTAGTCCCAGACCATATTTGTCATTCCCTGTCATAAGCGAAGTAATGGGGTTGATAGTGACATACGATGGAAGGGGGAGAGGATCTATCATCAATACGGAGGATCTGTAATAGGGCATTCCGACAGCCTCCAGGCTTAAAAATGGATATGGATGCCATCTTGCACTTACCAGGAGGTTCCCCATATCCATGTCAGCAGGGTCTGGCGACCGCGATACAAGGTTCCTGGCGCTTAATTTTGATGTTGGATTGGTGAAATCTGCACGTCCCCATTTGATAATTTTCTGGCCTGCAGTTACATCCCATTTTTTACAATTTACAGTAACAAATGCCTCCCTGATATCAAACCTGGAAACAGGTTCACTGAACTCTGTACCGTAACGGAAACGCAGGTCTGCAAATGCTTTGAACATACGGCTGTCGCCGCTCTCCACTGTAAGACCGAAATCAGAAAATGCACTTGGTATATTTACCTTATCAGTTTCATCATCTATACCGCCATAGAATCCGCCCCGTACAAATCCGTATATTAACCTGCTGTCTTCATCAGACAGGGCAGAGGCAGGATCATTCTGTCCTGACAGGGTACCAGGAATTAGAAGTAAAAGGAGAGTAAGTTTTATTATTATGTTATTCATGAATGCACTTTTTATGCAAATGAACAACATAAAGAAAGACGTGTCGTCTTATCCGTCTTTCCCGCACCTGTAATTCAATATGAATTTGTACGTCCCGCTTGGAATGTACCTCCGGCTACCGGGATTTCAACGCCTTGCCTGACGCCTGCTTTGCCCGCCGAATCCGCCAGTTGGCGGAGGAGGCGGGATGCCTATTTTTTTATCCCTGTCGACTTCTCCCTGTATTCGCTGGGAGTCATATCGGTCTGGCTTTTAAAAATGGAATTGAAGGTTGTCTTTGAATTGAAACCTGCATCAAAGGCTATTGCAAGTATCGTGAAGTTGTTGTTTTTTGAGTCACCGAACCTTGAAATGACTTCGTTAACCCTGTATTCGTTGATAAATGCGAAGAAATTCTTTCCATGCTTCTCATTAAGGACCTGCGTTATGTGGTGACGGGGGATGCCTGTAAGCTCTGAAAGGTCCTGGATACTCAGGTTCCTGTTCATGTAGGGCTTTTCGGTATCCATTACTGAGATAAGCCTTTCCAGATATACCTCAGCCTGTTTATCCTTCAGGCCGCTTTTAACGTACTTTTCAGTCTCTTTGCCAGTTTCTTCCTCATCAACAACTTTTACTTCCTGTCCGAAAATAACAGGCTGTTGTATCGCATAAAAGCTGTAAGCAAAAGAGAAAATTGTGATAAATCCAAATACTACGAAATAAGGATCAAATGGAATAAAGTCGCCGATCATTTCAAGACCGCCCAGGATAAAAAGAACAAGAAATGACACATAATAACTTATTGACAATACTTTCAGCCAGTTAAGAGTAATTACCCCTGAGGTGTATGAAACCAGGTCCTTTAGGTTCCTCTGGTGCCTGCGGATCTCAATAAATGCAAGGATGCTGTAGGCAGAAACTGACAGTAAGAAACATGTGCTGTATACTATCCTCAACGAAATAAATCTGTCGGGTGTGAAGAAATTTCTAAGGTCCTTAAGCAGAGGCAGCTCCCTGAAGACAACCGATACTGTAAGAAATACTACAAAAGGTATAAAATGAATCAACGCCAGCCAGTTGAATTTCCTTCCGGGATTGGTCATAAACTTAACATATAAATAGAGAAGCGGGCCATATGTAAATGCAACAAAGGGGAATGCATACATCTCTATTACTTTGGAATTGAGCAGCGCGATAATGAGCTCGGTGCAGATGAGAAACATCCATGCTGCCATCAAACGGTTTGCAACAGTGAACGGTTTCTTTGTGGAGATCAGCAACCCTGCAAAAAAAGACTGGGAGATACCTATATATAATACAGGGTCTATATTTGGCATATCACAAATTTATGGATCAAAAATAATTAAAAAGAGGCAATAAATAGGTATTTTTGATTCCGACCTCTTTAAATAAAATTAACGCTGTTTTGAGGCTTAAATTATCTTAAAATATTACAATACTTATGAGTATACTGTTAAATAAAGACTCCAGGGTAATTGTCCAGGGATTTACGGGAAGCGAAGGAACATTCCATTCCACACAGATGATTGAGTACGGAACAAAGGTGCTGGGAGGCATAACTCCCGGGAAGGGTGGACAAACTCATCTTGGATTGCCTGTTTTCAATACTGTGAGGGAGGCTGTAAAGGAGACATCAGCCGATGTATCTGTTATCTTCGTTCCTCCTGCATTCGCAGCTGACGCTATCACTGAGGCGGCAAACGCCGGGATAAAGCTTATTGTTACTATAACTGAAGGTATCCCTGTCTCAGATATGGTAATGGTTAAAGAATACCTTAAATCCTTCGACTGCAGACTGATAGGTCCAAACTGTCCGGGTATTATAACACCAGGAGAATCAAAAGTCGGGATAATGCCCGGTTTTATACATAAGAAGGGGACTGTCGGGATCATTTCCCGTTCAGGCACTCTTACCTATGAGGCTGTTGACCAGGTTACAAAACTTGGATTTGGCCAGTCGACATGTATTGGAATCGGAGGTGACCCCGTGGTTGGAACAACAACACTCGATGCAGTAAAACTTATGATGAATGATCCTGAAACCGAGATAATTGTCATCATCGGGGAGATAGGCGGCAATATGGAAAACGAGGCAGCCGAATGGATACGTAATCAGGGTACAAAACCTGTAGTTGGATTTATTGCCGGCCAGACTGCACCAAAAGGAAGAAGAATGGGCCATGCCGGAGCAATAATAGGAGGCAAGAACGATACTGCTGCCGCTAAAATGGAGCTGATGAGAGAGTGCGGTATTCATGTTGTTAAATCACCCGCTGAGATTGGAATTAATGTTAAAAAGACAATCCGACAATAAGACATCCGGACATTCAGACATTATACTATATTTGCACTAACCAAAATTAAATTGAAATGGGATTATTAACCGGTAAAACCGCACTTATAACCGGCGCTTCCAGGGGAATAGGCAAAGCAATTGCTCTTTTATTTGCACGGGAAGGAGCCGATATCGCCATAACAAATATTGCCGATGATGATGAGTTCAAAAATGCTGTAAGGGAAATTGAAGCCATTGGCGTAAAGGCTAAAGGCTATATTTCCAATGCTGCAAAATTTGATGACTCCCGGAGAGTTGTTGACGAAATCATCAAAGAATTTTCAAAAATAGATATACTTGTAAATAATGCAGGTATTACACGCGACACATTGCTGATGCGCATGACAGAGGAACAGTGGGATACGGTGATAGCCGTTAATCTGAAATCAGTCTTCAACCTGACAAAAGCAGTTATACAGGTCATGCTTAAGCAAAAAAGCGGATCAATAATAAATATGAGCTCCGTTGTAGGTGTTTCCGGAAATGCAGGACAAAGTAACTATTCCGCCTCCAAAGCAGGGATAATAGGTTTCACAAAGAGTATCGCCAAAGAGACCGGCTCAAGAAATATAAGATGCAATGCCATCGCACCGGGATTTATTATTACTGAAATGACAGAAAAATTACCTGAAAATGTAAAAAATGAATGGGTAAATAAAATACCACTCAGAAGGGGTGGAACACCTGAGGATGTAGCACATACAGCATTATATCTTGCCTCAGATCTCTCCTCATATGTTACCGGACAAACAATTCATGTATGCGGAGGTATGTTAACTTAAAAATATTTCTTATATTTACAGCTTCGCAGGGTGTCTATCCTTTTAGCACGAGGAAATGCAGCGAGACATATTTATTCCACATTAATTTTAAACGGACACCCTGCTTCTTTTTTTTACAGCATCTATAATGCATAATACCATTTTCCTCCTGATCATAATTATTCCCCTGACAGGATATCTTCTAGAGAGATACCTTGTATATCTCAACGGTAAGATGTGGTCCGAAACTGTTCCGGAAAAACTGAAGGGAATATGCCTGGAGGATGATTACCGGAAAACCCAGCTTTATGACAGGGACAATAAAAAACTTTCGTTCTGGTCATCAACCTTTAATCTTGTCGTGATACTGGCTATGATTATCGCCGGAGGATTTTCTTTCGTTGACGGCATTGCCAGATCAATCAGCATAAATATGATTGTCATTTCATTGATTTTCTTTGGATTGATAGGCTTTGCATCCGATATAATTAACATCCCTTTCAGCTGGTACGATACTTTTATTATCGAAAAAAGATACGGATTTAATAAAATGAAGCCAAGGACCTTCATAACAGATCACATAAAATCGTGGTTTCTGGCTCTCATTATAGGTATTCCCGTACTTGGATTGATAACCTGGTTCTATTATAAGACCGGAACAAAATTCTGGCTGTATGCCTGGGGACTGATCACCTTATTCTCTGTCTTCATGAACCTGTTTTATTCCGAGCTTATAGTACCGCTGTTCAACAAGCAATCGCCTCTTGAAAAAGGATCATTAAGAAATAAGATCGAAGAGTATACGACAAAGGCCGGGTTCAAGTTGAAGGATATTTATATCATTGATGGTTCAAAGAGAAGTACAAAGAGCAATGCATATTTTTCCGGATTCGGACCCAGAAAAAGAATTGTTCTATATGATACACTTCTTAATGAATTTACAGAAGAAGAGATAGTTGCAGTACTGGCACACGAGATGGGACATTACAAAAAAAAACATGTTCTCCTGATGATGTTATCTTCCGTAGTAATAACAGGAATAATGCTGCTCCTGTTTTCTCTTATTGTGGATAATCCCGGGTTATCACAGGCCCTGGGAGCAGAAAATCCCAGCTTTCACCTTGGACTTATTGTCTTTGGAATATTATACAGCCCCCTGTCATTGCTGATTAGTCTTGTTTCCAATATCGTGTCAAGAAAGAATGAATTCACAGCCGACAGGTTCGTTAAGGATACTTACGACCCGGCTGCACTTGCTTCTGCATTAAAAAAGCTTTCAGTAAAGAACCTTTCCAACCTCATGCCGCATCCGGCCTATGTATTTTTTCATTATTCACATCCTCCGCTCCTTGAGCGACTGAAAAAGCTGGAGTGATTTATTATTATATTTGCGGAATGCTATGCCTCCTTAGCTCAGCCGGTAGAGCAGCTCATTCGTAATGAGCAGGTCGTGGGTTCGAGTCCCATTGGAGGCTCATCATATTGCGGATTGCGGATTTAAAATCCGAAATCGAAAATCCGAAATCCGCAATTCAATTGAGCGGGAAAGGGGTATCGAACCCCCGACCCTCAGCTTGGGAAGCTGATGCTCTACCACTGAGCTACTCCCGCATTGTTTGTTTATGACCCTCAACTTGGGATCCCGAGTGCTCGGGACTACCACTGAGCTACTCCCGCTGATATACTTCGGTCACAAGCCGGAACACCGGCAAATATAATTCAAAAAATCTATCATCTCAGGGTTTGTCTTATACTGTTATATACAGTCTCCATCAATCCCCGGCTTTGTCCTGTCACCAGGACGGGTTCTTACCTTATAATTCCATGTATTATTATTACTTTTGAAACTGCCTAATGATTAAACCCGGGCATTATAAATTCTTTGTTCCGAATGATAAAACCAGATGAAAGCCCATATTATTACTATCGGTGATGAGATACTTATAGGTCAGACCGTCGACACAAATTCCGCCTGGATTGGTAAACAGTTAAGCAGCCTTGGATTTAATGTCAACGGAATAAGCTCGGTTCATGACCTCCGTGAAGATATTCTTGAAGCATTGAAAAGTGCTGAAGGTAAATCGGATATTATCATCATTACAGGAGGTCTCGGACCAACAAGTGATGATATCACCAAACAAACACTTTGCGACTTCTTCAATACACATCCTGTTGTTAATCAAGAGGTACTTGCCATGATTGAAGTAATGATGAAACGGAGGGGCATCCCTATGAACGAAAACAACAGGAAACAGGCAGAGGTTCCTGAAACCTGCATAGTTCTTAAGAACATAAGAGGAACAGCACCGGGAATGTGGTTTGAGAAAGAGAGAAAACTGTTCATTTCCATGCCCGGGATACCATACGAAATGCAATATATCATGACAGAACATGTTATTCCGGAGCTAAAAAAACGCTTTCCTTTGCAGACCATAATTCACAGAAATATAATGACATACGGACTGCCAGAGGCCAGGCTGGCCGAAAAGCTCATGGAATTTGAGAAGGCTTTGCCCGTGGAAATAGGTCTGGCATACCTGCCCAATTATGGTATCATTAAATTAAGACTTACTGCAACCGGAACTGACAGGAAGCTGCTTGAGAAAAAAGCAGGTGAACAGGTCAGCAAGCTGTATGAAATTATTCCGGAACTTATTTATGGCGAAAACGAGGAGTCGCTGGAGATGGTCATCGGGAAGCTTCTGAGAGAAAAAAAACAGACTGTATGCACTGCCGAGAGCTGTACCGGTGGTAATATTGCTCACCTGCTGACAGGTATCTCCGGCAGCTCCGATTATTATAAAGGATCTGTAATTGCCTATGAAAACAGTATTAAAAAAGAGATATTGAAGGTCCCGCAAGTATTATTGGAGAGATTTGGAGCCGTGAGCGAGCAGGTGATAAAGAGTATGGCAGAAGGAGCAAGAGAGCTTCTGAAAACTGATTTTTGCATTGCAACCTCAGGTATTGCAGGACCTGACGGAGGTGCTCCGGATAAGCCTGTCGGGACATTATGGATAGCCGCAGCATCGGAAAAGGGGACAGTTGCCGAAAAACATCTGTTCGGGTATGACAGGCTGACAAACATAAAAAGGTTCTCCAATGCCGCGCTGAACCTTCTCAGGCAGCAGATTGTAACCGGCCAGACATAAAATCGGAAGGATATTCAAAAAAAGTGACTGAAATATTTGGCCAATCAGATAAAAATCACGTATTTTGCGCTTCGTTTTAAAAAGAAAATTTTGGAATTGTAAAATAAAAATCAATGGCAAAGATTTGTCAGGTTACCGGGAAAAAAGTGATGGTCGGAAATAATGTCTCTCATTCAAAAAGAAGGACAAAAAGAAAATTCTATCCCAACCTTTTTGAAAAGAGATATTACCTGCCGGAAGAAAAGAAGTGGATATCCCTTAAAATATCAGCTGCAGGTATTCGTCTCATCAGCAAGAAAGGGCTTACAACAGCTCTTAAAGAGGCAAAGGAGAAAGGTTATATTGCGAATTATTAATAAGAACTGAAAATGGCAAAGAAGACTAAGGGCAACAGACAGCAGGTGATCCTGGAATGTACCGAACACAAGGAGAGCGGACTGCCCGGGATGTCAAGATATATTACCACAAAAAACAGGAAGAACACTCCTGACAGACTTGAAAGAAGGAAATATAATCCTGTACTGAAAAAACATACGATACACAAAGAGATAAAGTAAAAAAAATACAATGGCAAAGAAAGTTGTTGCAACACTTAAATCAGGAAAAGGCAAACTCTTTACAAAGTGTATAAAAATGTTGAAATCTGAAAAAACAGGCGCCTACCTGTATAAGGAGGAGATAGTCCATAATGATCATATCAAGGACTTCTTCGCCAGGAGTTATAAGTAGCAGATTTTAACAACAGGAAGATATTCAAAGCTTTCTTCTTTACGAAGAGGGCTTTTTTTATCTTTGCTTTTCAATAAATTCATGAAAATGGCTTTACTGGGTTTTTTTACCAGGGAGAATAAAGAGAATCTGAATAAGGGTCTTGAAAAAACCAAGGAAAGTGTTTTTACAAGGCTTTCAAGGGCTGTAATAGGTAAGACAAAGGTAGATGAAGATGTACTTGATGACCTTGAAGAGGTGCTGGTCTCTTCCGATGTCGGGGTTGAAACCTCATTGAAGATAATTGAACGCATTGAAGTACGGGTTGCCCGAGATAAGTATCTTAATACCAGTGAGTTGAATACAATCCTTAAAGAGGAGATCGCAACGCTCCTGGAAGAGGGGGGAGCCGATACGGAACATGGTTTTTCTGTTCCCTTTCCATACTCTCCTTACGTGATAATGATAGTCGGGGTTAACGGTTCCGGGAAGACCACCACAATCGCAAAACTAGCATACCAGTATAAGAAGAACGGCAGGAAAGTACTTCTTGGAGCAGCTGACACCTTCAGGGCAGCAGCAATAGATCAGCTGCAGATATGGGCCGACAGGGCAGAAGTAGCAGTTGTAAAACAGCAGATGGGATCGGATCCTGCATCAGTAGCCTTCGATACTGTCAAATCAGGCGTAGCCGGCGGTTATGATGTTGTTATAATAGATACTGCCGGACGGCTTCATAATAAGGCCAACCTGATGGCTGAACTATCCAAGATAAAGAGGGCCATGGAAAAGGTCCTCCCGGGTGCGCCCCATGAAGTCTTGCTTGTACTTGACGGATCAACCGGACAAAATGCCTATGAACAGATAAAGCAGTTCACCACTGCAACAGATGTTACAGCTATGGCGATAACAAAGCTTGACGGTACAGCCAAGGGAGGAGTGGTGATCGGTATATCTGACCAGTACAGAATACCCGTCAAATATATCGGAATAGGAGAAAAACTGGATGATCTTCAAATATTCAACAGCACCGAATTCGTCGACTCCCTGTTTAGTAAATAATAAGGTTAAGGGGAGGAGAGAAGTTTTTACCAATTCTACACCTCTTCCCTTTACTTTTTAAAGGAAGGGGTTAGGGGGATGGGTTAATTAAGAACCATGAAAAACAAAAAAATCAACATAGTTACACTCGGCTGCTCAAAAAATATAGTGGATTCCGAAAAACTACTGAAACAACTGAAGGCAGGTGGTTACGAAATCCTGTATGATTCAGATGATTTTTCAACCCCAAAGGTCATAATAAACACATGCGGTTTTATTAACGATGCTAAAGAAGAAAGCATTGACACTATCCTTCGCTTTATCAGGGCAAAGGAATCTGGGAAAATAGAATGTCTGTATGTAATGGGCTGTCTTTCTGAGCGTTATTTAGACGCACTTAAAGCAGAAATTCCTGAAGTAAACAAGTATTTTGGTGTGAAAAATATCCCGGAGATCCTCGATGAGATGGGAGTGAAGGTCAAACAGGAACTTTTAAACCAGAGAATACTTACCGGACCGGGGCATTATGCCTACCTGAAGGTATCGGAAGGATGCGACAGAGCCTGTGCCTTTTGCGCTATTCCCGACATACGAGGCAGATGTGTCTCCCGGCCTGTTGAAGAATTGCTGCAGGAGGCAGTACACCTGGCTGAAATGGGAGTGAAGGAGCTTATACTTATTGCACAGGACTTAAGTTACTATGGTCTTGACCTTTATAAAATGCAAATGCTGCCATCTCTCATTTCTGAACTTCTGAAAATTGAGTCATTCGAATGGATAAGGTTGCAGTATCTGTACCCTGGTAATCTTCCTCCTGAGATCATCCCCCTAATCAGGAAGAATCTACGCATTTGCAGATATATTGACATTCCGATACAGCATATCAGTGACAGGATGCTTGGGCTCATGAAACGATCACACGACAGAAGAGAAACGGAACAGATACTTGGTATGATACGCAACATTCTGCCCGGTTCAGCCATCAGAACTACCCTGATAGCCGGGCATCCAGGTGAAACTGAAAAGGAATTCCTTGAAATGAAGGAGTTTATAAAGGAATTCAGATTCGACAGGCTGGGTGTCTTTGCTTATTCACATGAGGAGGGTACTTTCTCATACAATAATTATAATGATGAGATCCCTGAAGAGATAAAGCAAGCAAGGATTTCGGAGCTTATGGAGATACAACAGGAGATATCTGCTGAACTTAATAGAAATCTCGTTGGAAGCACTCTGAAAGTATTAATCGACAGGAGAGAGGACGAGTTCTATGCCGGGAGGACAGAATTTGAC
The DNA here is from genome assembly GCA_964535035.1 of uncultured Rikenellaceae bacterium. Taxonomy (GTDB): domain Bacteria; phylum Bacteroidota; class Bacteroidia; order Bacteroidales; family VadinHA17; genus LD21. The sequence continues at coordinate 6,931 of CAZHRV010000185.1, read as the reverse complement.
TCGCCTGAGGTTGATCAGGAGGTTCTTATTCCTGCGGAATATGATCTTAAACCCGGTAATTTCTACGAGTTACTTATTACACAATCGACTGATTTTGATTTGTTTGGGAAACCTGTTACCCCCGGTCATACTGAGGCATGACCTGATTCCTCAGATTCTTCATGCTTATCCGTATCTTTCTTCTTCTGGATCCTGATCTTTATCTCCGGCTTGGCGCTGTTAAATCCCACGGTAATTATTCTGCCGTCACTTGGTCCGGCTTTTATCAGCACCTCTGCCATAGGATCTTCGAGGTATTTCTGGATAGCCCGTTTAAGCGGTCTTGCCCCGTAATTTGCATCAAAGCCTCTCTCAGCAATAAAATCCCTGGCTGCAGGGACTATTTTAAGCTGGTAACCAAGTGATTTGACCCTGTCGAACAAACCTTTCAGCTCGAGGTCGATTATCTGGTTGATCTCCTCCTTACCAAGCGAATTGAACATTATTATATCATCAACCCTGTTCAGGAATTCCGGTGCAAACGTCTTCTGAAGGGCTTTCTGAAGTATGCTTTTTGTTTGTTCGTCCCTGGTTGACTTTTTTGCATTTGTGTCGAATCCTATTCCATGTCCGAATTCAGCTATCTGACGAGTTCCAATGTTTGAAGTCAGGATCACTATTGTATTTCTGAAGTCAACGCGGCGTCCGAGGCTATCGGTAAGCTGGCCTTCATCAAGCACCTGGAGCAGGATATGAAAGACATCAGGGTGTGCTTTTTCGATCTCATCCAAAAGAACCACCGAATAGGGTTTCCGTCTCACCTTTTCCGTAAGCTGGCCGCCCTCCTCGTACCCTACATATCCCGGAGGAGCTCCTACGAGCCTTGAAACGGAGAATTTCTCCATATATTCGCTCATATCAATCCTGACAAGATTATCTGTTGTGTCGAAAAGGAACCGGGCGAGTACCTTTGCAAGCTGTGTTTTGCCTACACCCGTCGGACCAAGGAAGATAAAAGTACCGATAGGTTTGTTAGGATCCTTGAGTCCGGCCCTGTTTCTCTGTATCGATTTTACTATTTTCTGGATAGCCTCATCCTGGCCTATTACGCTGCCTTTCATTTCATCAGCCATTTTGAGAAGCCTTGTACCTTCAGTCTGGGCGATTCTCTGGACAGGTACACCGGTCATCATTGCTACCACCTCGGCAACCTTATCAGCATCAACAGTTTCACGGTTAATTGCCAGTTCTTTTTCCCATTTTTTCTTTTCAAGATCGATCATATCGAGAAGATCCTTTTCACTATCCCTGAAGCTTGCAGCCTTCTCAAAGTTCTGATTCTTCACGGCATTCATCTTTTCTTTCTTTGCCTCATCAAGCTGATTCTCAAGAGAGAGAATCTTTTCAGGAACAACAATATTAGAGATATGTACCCTTGAACCTGATTCATCGAGGGCATCGATTGCCTTGTCAGGAAGGTTCCTGTCGGAGATATAACGGTTTGTAAGTGTTACGCAGGCTTCAATGGCATCATCCGTGTAATTAACATTATGATGTTCCTCGTATCGTTCCTTTATATTATGCAGTATATTAAGGGTTTCCTCTATTGATGTTGGATCAACAAGAACCTTCTGGAACCTTCTTTCCAGGGCTCCGTCTTTTTCGATATGCTGCCTGTACTCATCAAGGGTAGTGGCTCCAATACACTGGATTTCACCTCTTGCCAGTGCCGGCTTAAGCATATTTGCGGCATCGAGTGATCCTGTTGCTCCGCCTGCACCAACGATTGTATGTATCTCGTCTATAAATAATATTATATCGTCATTTTTAGAGAGTTCATTCAGGATAGCCTTCATTCTTTCCTCAAACTGACCTCTGTATTTTGTTCCGGCGACTATTGAAGCCAGGTCCAGCGCAACGACCCTCTTATTGAAAAGTACACGCGATACATTCTTCCTTGATATACGCATGGCAAGTCCTTCAGCAATAGCTGATTTGCCTACACCGGGTTCTCCAATGAGTACCGGATTATTCTTTTTTCTCCGTGATAGTATCTGTGCCAGTCTTTCTATCTCGCGTTCCCTGCCTACAACAGGATCAAGGCGGTTTTCATCAGCAGCTTTTGTAAGATCGATACCAAAATTATCAAGCACCGGAGTGTCGGACGATGGTTTTGCGGAGGAGGGAGCTCCGGACTGACCTTTACCGGGACTTCCGAAACCCTGGGTTTCATCTTCCTCATCTCTTGGATAATCGGCTCTGGCACCTGGAGATTCTGCTTCAACCATCCGTTTTACTGATTGATAATCTACATCCATTTCTGAAAGGAACCTGGTTACAAGAGCATTCTCATCCTTAAGTATTGCCAGTAGCAGGTGCTCCGATTCAATAGTGCTGCTCTTTAATGCTTTTGCCTCGAGGTATACTAGCTTAAGTATTCTTTCAGTACTTCTTAAGAGTGGTATCACTTCGTGATCAGCAACAGTAACGGGGCTTTCAACCTTTATACTCTTCTCCAGCGAACCCTTCAGTACCATCAGATCAATGCCCTGGTTGATCAGTATCTCGACCGCCACACCCTCTCCGTCACGCAGAATGCCGAGGAAAAGATGCTCCGGGCTGATATGGCTGTTGCCAAGCCTTATAGCTTCTTCCTTACTGTAACCAAGTATATCCTTTACCCTCTGTGAAAACTGTGAATCCATCTTTTCAGTTTGTCATTTATACTTTCATTTAGCCGTTGCCGGTCATTCTGTCAGACACTATAAGACAAAAGTACACATAAATGAAAGATAAAGTTATAATTTACTATTTTTTATATATGGCAATTATTATGCCCAATTATGAACAATGGATGTTAAAAATTCACAAAGGAAAAGCTAAGAAAATAGCCAAATAATCACTATTTTCGTAAGTTATTTTCATAAAATGGCTTTTAAAATATATCTATTAAATTATTAACCTGTTATGGTAGATAGAGAGAGAATAGTCAAGGTAAATATTGAAGAGGAGATGAAGTCGGCCTATATTGATTATTCAATGTCGGTCATCGTATCGCGGGCTTTACCTGACGTGAGAGACGGGCTTAAACCTGTTCATCGCAGGGTCCTTTTCGGAATGTCGGAACTTGGAGTACAGTCGAATAAGCCATACAAGAAGTCGGCAAGGATAGTGGGAGAGGTGCTTGGTAAATATCATCCCCATGGTGATTCATCAGTTTATGATGCCATGGTGAGGATGGCACAGGAGTGGTCGTTAAGGTACCCGCTTGTTGACGGGCAGGGCAACTTTGGCTCAGTTGACGGCGACAGCCCTGCAGCAATGAGGTATACTGAAGCAAGACTCCATAAAATTGCAGAAGAGACCCTGTCAGATATTGAAAAGGAGACTGTTGATTTCCAGCCAAATTTTGATGATTCTCTTACTGAACCGGTTGTCCTTCCGACACGGATCCCTAATCTGCTGGTAAACGGCACATCAGGAATTGCTGTCGGTATGGCAACAAACATGGCGCCACACAATCTCTCGGAGGTAATAGATGCAACAATAGCATATATCGAAAACAATGAAATTACAACCGAGGAGATACTGAAATATGTTAAAGGTCCTGATTTTCCCACTGGCGGGATAATCTATGGTGAACAGGGTATAAAAGATGCCTGTGAAACCGGCCGTGGCAGAATCGTTATAAGAGCCAAGACCGAAGTTGAATATACGCATTCCGGCAGGGAATGTATAGTTGTGACCGAAATTCCTTACATGGTCAATAAGGCAGAGATGATCCGTAAGATTGCTGATCTCATTAACGAAAAGAAGCTGGAGGGAATATCATATATCAATGATGAATCAGACAGGAAAGGAATGAGGATCGTTATCATCCTGAAGAAAGATGCAACTGCGAATGTTGTTTTAAATCATCTTTTCAGGTACTCATCGCTACAGACATCTTTTAACGTAAATAACATCGCTCTTGTCAAAGGCCGTCCCAGGTCGCTCAATACAAAAGATCTTATCCATTATTTTGTAAACCACCGCCATGATATTATCCTGAGAAGAACAAAATTTGATCTTGACCAGGCTGAAAAAAGAGCACATATACTTGAGGGTCTGATTATTGCGAGCGATAATATAGATGAGGTAATTGCACTTATCAAATCTTCACAGAACCCTGATATGGCAAGGGAGAAGCTGATGGAACGATTCAGTCTTTCAGAGGTTCAGGCCAGGGCAATAGTTGAAATGCGCCTACGGCAGCTTACAGGACTGGAGCAGGAGAAGCTGCGTGGAGAATACAAGGAGGTAATAGATCTTATAGAGTATCTGAAAAGCATTCTTGCCAGTGTTGACCTTCAGATGAAAATAATAAAGAATGAACTGCTTGAAATCAAACAGAAATATGGCGATGCCAGGCGAACGGAAATAATACCAAATGCCGAGGAATTTAATCCTGAGGACTTTTATGCCGATGAGGAGATGGTGATCACAATCTCGCATATGGGTTATATTAAACGGACTCCGCTGACTGACTTCAGAAGACAGAACAGGGGAGGAACAGGGGCAAGAGGCGGATCAACCAGGGATGAGGATTTTATTGAATATCTCTATATTGCTACTATGCACAATACTATGCTTTTCTTCACAAGCATGGGTAAATGCTACTGGCTTAAAGTCTATAATATTCCCGAAGGAACCCGAACATCAAAGGGCAGAGCGATACAGAACCTCATAAATATTGAGCAGAGTGACAATGTCAGGGCATTCATTAATGTTAAGAACCTGGATGATTCAGATTATATCAACAATAATTATATTGTACTCTGTACAAAGAAAGGGATAATAAAGAAGACGTCACTGGAAGCTTATTCACGACCCAGAACCAGCGGCGTGAATGCCATTACAGTAAGAGAAGGTGACGAACTCCTTGAAGCAAGACTGACCGATGGAAAACACCAGATAATGCTTGCCGTAAAATCGGGACGTGCAATCAGGTTCCCTGAAACATATGTGAGGCCAATGGGAAGAACAGCATCAGGAGTAAGAGGAATAAAACTTGCCGGTGAAATTACAGATTATGTGATCGGCATGATAACCATTGAGAGTAAAGAAAGAGATATTCTGGTAGTATCTGAAAAAGGATATGGAAAAAGGTCAGATATAGAGGGTTACAGAATTACAAACAGGGGAGGAAAAGGAGTGAAGACCATAAATATTACAACAAAAACAGGTTCACTGATTGCATTGAAAGCTGTCACTGATAACCACGACCTGATGATCATCACTCATTCAGGTAACATTCTCAGAAGTTCTGTATCAGCTCTCAGGGTAATGGGAAGGGCAACACAGGGCGTGAGACTTATTAATTTAAGAGAAAATGACATTATAGCATCCGTGGCTTGTGTGCTTGTAAATGAGGACGATAACGAAGAAGAGATAATTATTTCTGAAGAAAATAGCAAGCACCCTGAGGAAAATGGCAAAGAATTTGAAGAATAATAAGTAAAAGTTATATTTTTGAAAAAAATTTAGAAATCGAAACACATAAAAAAAATAATCATGAAAAAAATTTTTCTGCTGTTAACAGCCATAATTATTTCACTAGGAGTGATGGCCCAGAAAGGAAAGGTGACCAGTGCACTCAGTTATATTGATCAGGGTGCTCTTGATAAAGCCAGGGAGAACCTTGACCAGGCTTCAAATCACGAGAAAACAAAAAACTGGTATAATACTTATTTTGCAAAAGGAAGGCTATATCAGGCAGTCTTTGAATCTGAAGATACAAAATACAGTTCATACTGCTCAGATTGCCTTGGGGAAGCATATAGTGCATATCTGAAAGCACTTGAGCTTGATGATAAGGGATCTGTCGAGAAAAGGCTCATTACAAACATGATATTTAATTCCCTGGCTCTTGATCTATATACACAGGGCAGCCAACAGTTTGAGGAGAAGGATTTTGAAGGATCACTTAAATCATTTGCAACACAAATTGAGATCACAGAAAGTAACCAGTATGCAGGAGCAATAGATAGCGGAATGTATTACAATGCAGGATTGGCAGCAATAAATGCTGAAAAATACACAGAAGCCATGGGATACTTTGAAAAATGTGCCGAAATGGGATATATGGGTATTACACCGTATTACCAGATCTATGAAAGCATGATGGGACTCAGAGATACAGCAAAAGCTGAAGCTTACCTGCTCGATTTGCCAGCCAAATTTCCGGGCGATAACACGATTGTACTTCAGCTGATCGATCTTTATCTCAAGAGCAACAGGTATGAAGAAGCACTAAAATATATTAAAATCGCCAAGGAAGACGATCCGGATAATTTCAGCCTCTATTATGCATCTGGTATAATGTTTCTCAACCAGGAAAAATATGATGATGCTATTTTAGAATTCAAAAAATCCATAGAACTTAAACCAGCTCATTTCGAATCGTATTATGGCCTGGGTGCCTCATATATAAATAAGGCAGCAGATATGGTTGAAAAGGCTAATGAAATAATGGATGTTCAAAAGTACAGCGATGCTATCGACGTGGCAAATGCAGAATATGAAAAAGCATTACCATATATGGAAAAAGCCTACGAACTTAATCCCAATGATGAATTTGCAATGAGATCTCTCAGAGAATTATATTACAGGATGAAAGTTAAAGATCCGTCGTTAAATGCCAAATATGAAGCAATAAAGGCTAAAATTGATTCACTGGAACTGGAACAGCAGCAGCAATAGAATATTAAACTGAACCAAATATAAATAGGGGATGCAAACAAGCATCCCTTTTTATTTTCCTGGAAAACAGAACAGGTAAGGGGAGACTTCCGAATATTATTAAATGCAGGTCTTCATTTACATAATTATTCCTATTTGACATAATATTAATTATAGGCAAAAGGTAGCAAATTCCGTTCAGCTCTGCTGATTGACATAAAATCAGATATAG
>CAZHRV010000184.1:0-3310 GCA_964535035.1 uncultured Rikenellaceae bacterium | reverse complement strand
AGCAAAAGCAAAAAGTGTGACAAACAACTTACCCATATTGTCCGTGTTAGCGTTTCGTTGTGTTTTATTAATATGTTTTCTTTGTTTTTCAAATTATGTCCAGTTATAGGGGGGTTAAGACACTAGTATCATCAAGGATTGTTCCCTAAGCTCAAAGCAAAATAAGTCCGAAGTGGGCCTTCAATTTTATAACAATGATTGTAAAATCAATGTTTGATTATTAATGGTAGGCTCTCGATCTTATTACCATATGTTATTCGAACAAAATAATTCCCATCCTTAAGATGACTAACAGGTATAGTAAAACTATCTTCTGTTTTAGTAGTTGAATAATAAGATATTCCGACATTATCTATTATCTGTACATTAAACTCTGAAGGTCTCACAAAATCCTTATCATTTTCAGTTACTGTTAACGTGATTGTTATGTATTCTGATGCAGGATTAGGATACATTGAGAAATAATAACAATCCATTATCTGGATATATTTAAAACTAAATAAGGTAGATTTCCACTCTGTGTTTCCACAAGTGTTTGAAGCTCTTGCTATAACCTGGTAATAATCAGAGGGATCATTGAAGACAATAGTAACCCAATCATAATATTGATACATAAAATACCAGCTTAAGTAACCCGGTTCAACCATCCATTGATATGAAGATTGGGAAACAGGATCCCTTGCAGGAATAGTATAGAAAGTATATTGTTGGCCAGTGCAGCCTTTATAAATATATGGTGGAAAAGGTCCGGCAATAGAATTAAGTATTGGTTTTCCCGCCCAGACTGTTTTTTTCGGTAATGTAATCGATCCACAACTGCTCGAATTAATAGTCGCCTGAATCCAACTGCTGCCATTACTTGTTGCCGTGAAAGTACAAGGATTTGAACCTTGAGGAGAGCTACGTGCAAGATATTGACCTGAACTCCACTCAATTGTACACCCAGTTGGAAGATTATTAAGAGTAAAAGATGCACCAGAAGAACAGACGACGTTAGGACCTGAAATATTACAGTAATTTGCAGGGAATAAATAGGCTCCATTTAAAGTTAACGGAATTGAAGATATCGGATCTAGCCAATCCTTTAACCTTCTCTTCGAGTTAGTAGAATTATCCCATGAAACTGAAAACTTACCATAAATTGCTGGTCCGTCTGGATTTTGACAAGAAATAGGATCATTCTGAGGGGTTCCATATAATTGTCCAACTACCCTACTGCTTTGATTATAAAGTGGAGAACCCGATGATCCACGTTCAACAATGCCCTGATCATAAATTACTTGCCAAAAATTGCCATTACCATAACTTGATGGGGACGAGTAACTAACTGATATTTTTTTTATATCGCCCATTGGATGATGAATTCCTGTAGTATTTGAGGCTGCATTATTTGATCTAGACCATCCATTGTAATATAGGCAAAGAGACGGGATTAAATCATATGGGGTTTCATCTAATTGCAGTAACGCAAAATCGGAAGCAGGATTATTTGCGATTACAGTAGCTCCTGATGTTGAGGGAGGATTAAAATCCGTACCATTCTCACAAGTAGGGCTTTCATAATTCCATAAAAATGTCCATGTTGTGGCATAAGGATTTGTTATAGCATCAAGGCCACATAAACAGTGATCTGCAGTAAGTAAATATGGGGCCCCATTTTCTAACGTGTTGTTTATTAAAGAACCAGTACACCACCTAGTTCCGTCCACTACAATTAAAGCAACACTAGTCTTTTCATCTTGCCAATTTTCCCCTAATGGACAGTTGATGTTTATTTCACATGAATCATCAGAATCACCAAAATTAAATGGAGTGATGTATTTATATCCATGGACAACTTTATTAACAGAAATTATTGGGATTTCATTCGAATAACTTGGATTAAAATATTCAATTATAATTCTATCCTTTAATATTAGACTGGTAGCAAATGCTCCTGGTTGAATTTTATCACCTTTATTATTTCGTTCAGTAAAAGCTCCGAGTATTTTCTTTTTATCAACACTATAAACGAAAAATTTTCCTCCTGGTGGTATATAAAATTTGTCATACAATAAATTAATTGACAAAGCCCCTGGACTATATATTTCTAACTGCCATAATCTCCCTCTGGAATTTGGAAGATCAACCCATTTCCCTGAGTTTTCAGTAGTTAGATTTACTTCGATTCCGTATCCAAACCTGGGCGGCAAACCATTTAAGTTGTCAATTGAATCTTGCTTATTAATTTGATTGAAATCGGGAGCAGATAATTTGACTTGTGGGATACTATCTCTATTCAAATTTTCTTTAAAGGATAGAGGAACTTCATTGGTGCTTAATTGTGCAAATCCAATTAACGAAATGCAAAATACTACAGGTGTTAATAAATATTTTTTCATTGATTATTCTTTTTAAATCTCATATACTTCTGATTTTCATAGTAAAGAGATAATTCAGAGTTATCAATATCATACTTATATACATTTTTTATTGTATATAAAAATTTTTGTCCCCACTCTGTATCTCCTCCAACAAGAGTAATAATACCTGGCGTAATAGATATTTTCATCCCTCGTTTAAGCTCATATTTCATGTCAAATGTTCTGTTAGAAACCGAAAAGGCGTCCATTTTTCCATTATCAAATATTATATAAGATGAATTTGGTTCTGTTGATGGTTCAGGTATGTAACTATTTGTAGAATCATTACCAAACCCCAGCAATATCCATTTTCCGTCTAAAAGCTTTTGTGAAATATTATTTTTCTCACATCCCCCCCCTATAATGAACAAGAGTAGGAGAGCAATACTCATGTTTAATAAAACCTTTTTCATGATCTAAGTAATTAATTTTATGAAGACAAAAAATTATGGAACTCTCAAATAATATTTTATTAAATATTTTGTTTTAATTTCAAAGTAAGTATTCAATTGTGTTCCTTGTCCTATGTAAATAATAGAATTCTTGAAATATTTCAGTGATACAGCTTTTAAAAAGAATGAAAGGTTTTTCTTGATTAGATCGTAGTTTATTAGATTGCTTCACATTCATTACCTTTGTCAAAGACATGAAACCTCCAAATACAAGTCAAGTAATTTGTTGTTTTTATTAAATTAAAATCATTCCAGATTGTTTAATGTACAGTCACTTAAGTCACATGATAATTCACTCCCAGCACTGTCAATGAACGCTAACGGCCCGGCGGTATAATTAGTAAGCGTTACCCGCCGCCAGTCCACTGTGCAGGAATTTCGGGCGTAAGAGGTCCAGAAAATAAATCGCGGCGGGTAGGGCGTGGTTTTTGCTGTCCGGGTACAAGCGTTACTTAT
>CAZHRV010000183.1:0-12858 GCA_964535035.1 uncultured Rikenellaceae bacterium | reverse complement strand
ACGGGCCGTATGCTCACAATGCTCTCAATGGGTGCAGGTTCAATGTTTGTTTCTCATGCCAACGACTCGTACTTCTGGGTCATTTCCAATTTTTCTGAACTCGACCTTAATACGACACTGAGAGTATACTCATCTTCAACGTTTGTTATGGGAATTGTAGTTTTTATATTTATATGGATATCCTCATTGTTTTTATTATAAATTTTAATGAGTATCTTTTATTGTAAGTATGATAAATTGACTTTCTTCACTCCCCCTGGGGACGGGGTAAATGAAGAAAGTCAATTTTTATAATGTTTCTAATTGCCGAGAGTCATAATATTTTTCTATTTTGATCTTTAATTAAAGGTAAAATGAATAACAGTGAAAAAGCAGAACATATTTTTCTCGCAGGTGTAAAAGGTGTCCTTCCGGGAAAACTGATCGGAGACCTCTTTTCAGTAAGAGGATCAATACTGAAGATCGGTTACCTGAGTTTTGACCTTGAGAAAACCGGCAATATATTCGTCCTTGGAGCAGGAAAGGCCGGCGCTGCAATGGGACATTATGTTGAAAAAACTCCGGGAATGAGGATAACAGAGGGGCATATAATTACAAAATATGGTCATTATTGTAAACTTGATCATATTAAAGTTACAGAAGCCGGTCATCCGGTACCCGATCAGAACAGCTTCAGAGCCACAGAGGAAATATTACAGATAGCTGATAAGGCTTCTGATAATGATCTGGTTATCTGTTTGTTATCAGGAGGAGGTTCATCATTGCTGGCCGACTGTCCCGAAAATACAACTCCTGAAGAAATAATACGCCTGAATGAACTGCTTGTAAATTGCGGGGCAGACATAACAGAGATGAACAGTGTAAGGAAACACCTGTCGAAAGTAAAAGGAGGACAACTGGCAAAGAGGATCTGGCCTGCTTCCTCAGTCACTTTGCTGATATCGGATGTTACCGGCAACAAGACCGATACCATTGCATCGGGTCCGACCGTGCCTGATAACTCAACGTTCTCTGACGCTCTACATGTAGTTGATAAGTATAACCTGGCGGGTAAAATATCTCCGGGATTATTAAATCATCTTCATGAAGGTGTCAGAGGTGATAGACCTGAGACTCCCAAGCCAGGTGACGCGGTTTTCGAAAAAGCAGTTACATTGATCGCAGGAGACATTAAAACCGCACTTCAATCCTCAAAATCTGAAGCAGAAAACCTGGGATATAATACTTTTATACTTACAGACGAACTGTTCGGAGATCCTGAAGGCGCCTGTTCATGGTTCAGAGAGATGATATTCAGGTATAAGGATGATAATAGTATACAAAAACCGGTATGTCTCCTTTTCGGCGGGGAACTCACGGTAAATGTAACCGGTAAAGGCAAAGGCGGCAGAAACCAGCATCTTGCGCTTACAGCAGCCCTTCGGCTCGGTGATATTCCCGGGATAACATTCCTGTCGGCAGGTACCGACGGAAATGACGGTAACACAAATATGGCAGGTGCTGTTATAGATTCAGATACTGTACATGATGCCCAGTCAAAATATATCTATCCGGAAAAATACTTAACGAACTTCGATTCTTTTAATTTTTTCAAATCTGCGGGCGGACATATTTATACCGGACCTACTATGACCAACGTTATGGATATTGTAGTAATACTTATTTAAAAAAAACTTGTAATTTTAACATTCTGTAACAAAAAAATGGTTATTCAGTCAATTGCTGTTATGAAAAAATATATATCACTTATCTCCCTTTTGTTTGTTTTGCACGAAGGATTTGCACAACAGGGATCACCACTTCTCACACAATTTGCTGAGAGCCGGAAGACAGAGGACCAGAGCTGGGCCATCTGCCAGGATAATGATAATATTATGCTTTTTGCTTTTCGTAAGGGCATATTGTCATTCGACGGTAAGGACTGGTCAACAATAAGGATCCCGATCATCCCTTATGCAATGCGGAAAAATTCCTTTGACGGGAAGATATATATCGGCGGGGACAATAATTACGGGTACCTTGAAAAGGATCATACAGGTTCTTATGATTATGTGTCATTATCAGGTGATTCATCAAAAGCCGGCGTAATAACAAGAATTGTATTCAGTGATTCCCTTGTATGGTTCTACAGTGAACAAACGGCCAGCCGGTATAACCTGAATGTTGGAATATGTGAACTTCAGCTGAATGCAAAACAGGACCAGCCATTTACAGGGATGTTTATAACACCGGAAAATACTTTTATAAATGTTGCGGGGAAAGGACTCTACAGGCTTGAAAGTGACACTCTTTTCCTGATAGTTACAGGATATCTTACTGAAGATGTAGACATCCTTTTCTGCCTGCCATATAATGATTCCCGGGTACTTGTCGGACTCGGTAATGGAGACCTCTCACTCTTTGACGGAATAAAATATTATGACTATGAGGTGAAGGATGAAGATTATCTAAAGAATAATATTCTTTCTGAAGGTATTACTTTAGGAGATACGGCTTATGCCTTTTCAACCCTCGACGGCGGTGCACTTGTCATTGAAAAATCATCCGGGAAAATACTCTTTACTATTAATAATCAGAATCAACTGCCTGATGATGAAGTATATGCGATTGGTAAAGATAAAACAGGGGGATTATGGCTTTCACACCAGTACGGACTAACGCGGGCGGATCTTCATCTTCCTGTCGCAAACTACAGCATCTTTCCGGGACTCATGGGCAACCTTACCTCTGCATTACGTCATGGAGAAGAGTTATATGTGGCGACCAGCGAAGGAGTATATTATTTGTCAGAAGTGAAGAATTATGATGAAGTACAGATATATACTAGAACACCGGTTAAGACTTCTCCCTCTATAGATATTGTTGAAGAACAGGAGCAGAAGAGCAGCCGGAAAAATATTTTTACAAGGATCTTTGGGAAAAAAACAGACAAAGAACAACCTGAGCAAAAAACAGAACAGGAGGTATCAGTTCCGGCTAAATCAGCGACAAGGATTACCCGTAAAACTGTCAGCAGACTGAAATCCATTAATTATGTCTATAAGAAAGTAGAAGGATTGAATGAAAAATGCCGGCAGCTTGTTTCCACTTCGGGAGGTCTGCTTGCTGCAACAAACAGAGGCCTTTTCGCAATTAAGGATCATAAAGCAAATATCATAGAAGGCAATCGCTATATAAATGCTATTACATGGGAACCTTCCGATAATAAGTATCTTGTTGCTGCCAATGATGGTTATTTCTCAGTAACATACCGGAATGGCAAATGGATTCCTGACATAATTGATCCTCAGTTTTATAATACTGTCTATTCAATAATTGCTGAGAATAGCAAAACTTTTTGGATGGGTGGTGATGATATTGCATACAGGGTGGAAATGAATGAGGAAGAGGCAAATGTTAAATACTTCAACTATAGCGTCAAAAACGAATTTCGCCAGCGTTATGTGGTTGATATGGCAAACGATTCCGTAATCCTCTGTTCAGAAACCGGCATTTATTTCTTTGATGAGGAATCTGATGAATTCATTCCCTGTGATCGGGTAACAGATATTAAGGAGCAACAAACTGACCTTACTCTTCCGTTAGCTAATTTTCCACTGTTCAGATATGGTGGTGACTGGGTATCAAAAGGCACACAAAAGGATATTGAAACTAATGAACTTGCACTCCTCAAACTATTTGATGAAGTGGTTTCTGTTACATCTGAAAAAGATAATCTCTGGATCATTAGCGGAGATAACGTATTATTCGGAATTGACAGAAAAAGGTCTGCCGAAATAACTCCCTCAATAAATATCCTTATAAAGAGTATTTCGAACGAAAAAGGAATTAGTTTCAATCTTTCCGACATTAAGTTCCAGAGAGGTGATGATGTGATTGTCTTTGATATTATTGCACCCGGATATCTTAAAACAAATACTACTCAATATCAATATTTTATCAACAAGCAGATGTCATCATGGTCATCCTGGTCGGTCTTAACCCATTATGAGAAGACGATTACTAAAGCGGGTGACTATACCCTGCAGGTGCGGGCAAAGGATCTGTGGGGAAACATAGGTGAACCGGTATCTGTTGATTTCACAATCAAGGCTCCCTTTACTGAGACAGCATTCTTCTATATCCTTTCAGGTATAGTGCTTTTATCCCTGATCATAGTGGTAGTCAGGTTCAGGGAAAAACAGCTTCATCATAAGAATCGTATCCTTGAAGAAAAGGTCAGGGAGCGAACAGCTGAAATAGAGGCACAGAAAGAGGAGATCACCTCAAGTATAGAATATGCAAGCAGGATACAGCTTGCAATGCTTCCCATGGAAGAAATATTCAGAAATGCCTTTACTGATTATTTTGTCTTTTTCAAGCCCAGGGATATTGTAAGCGGGGATTTTTACTGGATAAGTGAAGATGAGAAATCAGTTTTCTTTACGGTTGGCGATTGTACCGGCCATGGTGTGCCGGGAGCTTTTATGAGCACCCTGGGTATATCAACACTTAACGAAATTATTTCAAATAGCCGGTCCCTGCAGGCAAATAAGGTGCTGAACCTTCTGCGGAAAAAGATAATGGAATCACTTCATCAGACAGGTAAAGAGGGCGAAGCAGCCGATGGAATGGATATTGCATTCTGCATGCTTAACAAGAACAGAAAAACACTGGAATATGCAGGGGCTTATAATCCGCTTTTCATCTTTCAAAATGGAGAGTTTAAAGAATATAAGGCCGACAGGATGCCGATAGGTATCCATTACGGCGATGCTGTGCCATTCACCAATTATATAATTAACGTTAATAAAGGAGATACGATTTATATATTCTCCGACGGATATGCCGATCAGTTTGGCGGTCCGGATGGAGCAAAATACAAGAAAGCAAATCTGAAGAGACTCCTCACCGATATCTATTACCGTCCGATGGTTGAACAACGGAATATCCTTGAAACAGAGCTGGCTGAATGGCAGGGCTCACTGGCACAGATCGACGATATAACCATCATTGGAGTGAGGATTTGATTGTCTGAATGTCTTTAACTTCTTCAACCTTTAAAGAGACCTACCCCTTTCCCCTCCCATGAGGGGATCCTGTTGGATTCAATCCCCTTCAACCTCAGATAAAATCACTATCTTTAGGCAAAACCTATCTTTATGAACATTAAATTTCTTGGCGCTTCAAGAGAAGTTACCGGCAGTAAACACCTGATTACCACTGATCTGGGCAAACGACTTCTTCTTGATTGCGGTATGTTCCAGGGTAAAGGTCTGGAGACCGACGGAATGAACAGGGATCTTGGTTTTGAACCTGAAACAATCGATCACATAATCCTTACACATGCCCATATCGATCATTCGGGACTTATTCCTTATATGTTCAAACACGGTTTTCGTGGATCTGTGGTTTGTACAAATGCCACACGCGATCTCTGTTCCATAATGCTTTCCGATTCGGGTTTTATACAGGAACATGATACCCAGACTTTCAACAAGCGAAGGGCAAAAAAGGGTCTTCCTCTCGTTGCTCCAATCTATACACAAAAAGATGCTGCTGCCTGTATGGATCACTTCATTGGTATCCCACGTGAAATGAATTTCAGGATAGATGAGAATATCAAGGTTAGATTTACCAGTGCAGGGCACATGCTTGGCAGCGCTGTGGCAAATCTGCAGATCATTGAAAAAGGACAGATAAAAAGGATCGCCTATACAGGAGATATTGGCAGACCCAACAGCAGGATACTTGCCAAACCGGCGCCCTTTCCCCAGGCTGATGTGCTTATTACAGAATCGACTTATGGTGACCGCCTGCATCGCGATTTCGGAGATCCGGATGAAGAGCTGCTTAAGATACTCCTCAACACCTGTGTGGATAAAGGAGGTAAGCTGATTATCCCGGCCTTCAGCGTAGGAAGGACACAGGAGATTGTATATGCACTTAACAACTTTTTTAACGAAGGGAAACTGCCCAGAATAGATATTTACGTTGATTCTCCTCTTGCAGTCAATGCTACTACTGTATTCAGAGTGCATAAAGAATGCTTCAACGAGGAATTCAGAAATGTACTGGAAAATGATCCCGATCCTTTCGGATTTAACAGCCTCTTTTATATTACAAAGGCGGAGGATTCAAAAAAACTGAATGATCACAAAAAACCATGTGTGATTATTTCTGCATCGGGAATGATGGAAGCAGGACGGATAAAGCATCACCTCGCAAATAATATATCAAATCCGAAAAATACAATCCTGGCTGTCGGATATTGTGCTCCGACAACATTGGGGGCCAGGATACTAAGGGGAGATAAGGAGGTTTCAATACATGGAACAGTATATCCGGTAAAAGCAGAGGTTAGGAAAATTGAATCGTTTTCAGGACATGCAGATTATGAAGAAATGATAGAATTTCTAAGCTGCCAGGAGAAAAGCGCCATTGAAAAGACATTTCTTGTTCATGGCGAATATGAAACCCAGCAAAAATATGCTGTAAAACTTGAGGAGGCTGGTTTCAGGAATATTGAAATCCCGGCAAGGAAACAGGGATATGAGATATTATAATTACTCAGATACATGAAATCAGAAGAAATCTCTTTTTTACTTTGGATTTATTTATTTATAAAAGTATTTTTATACTCACTATATTATTTTGTCGGTTAAAAGTAGTTACGTTTTACTTGCGGCTTTTCACTTTAAATCGATCTGATTTGGTAACTAAATAATGAACTAATGAAGAAACTTGTTATTTTATTAATGATGGCCGGACTGATATTCAGTCAGGTTGATGTTGCTTCTGCACAGATAAAGAATCCTCTGAAAAAAAAGGTGGAAAAGAATGTTGACAAAGGACTTGATAATCTGGAAGAAGGTATTGGAAATCTTTTCAAGAAAGATAAGAATGCAGAGAGTGATAAGGAGGGAAAGCAGGCAGACCAGGAACAAGCACAGGAACAGGTACAGGCAACAGATGCAAAACAGACTGGCGCCCCTGCAGGTTCGGGAAAACAGGCAGCCGTTGTTGAACTGAAATGGTCAAAATATGATTTTGTCCCGGGAGACAAAATCATTTTTGAGGACAACCTCATATTTGAGGAAAACGGGGAGTTTCCATCACGATGGGATCTGGTTAACGGAACCGTCGAGAATGCCGAATTCGGAGGCGAAATGATAATAATGTTCAGGGGAGGGTCGCCGACTATTGTGCCATACCTGAAAAACCCGAATATTGATTATTTGCCTGAAGTATTTACCGTAGAATTTGACCTTTATCTACCTTCAAATACCTTTAGTGTTTATTTTTACGACCGTAAAAACCAGCAGGTCCCAAGAGGAGTTAATAACCTTAGCATCGGGGTTAATAATATGACTATGGGGCAAGCCAGCAGCACGTTACCGGGAGGAAAGAATATTGCTAAAAGATGGGCACACATCTCCATTGCCCACACGAGTGGCAAATTTAAAGCTTATATTGATGATACCAGGCTCATAAACATTCCGCATCTCGAATTTAATCCGACTGGCATATCACTTCATTCATACCATGCCAACGACAACAACAGGACCTACATAAAAAACATCAGGCTCGCTGAAGGAGGAGTTAAATACTATGACCGCTTCCTGCAGGATGGCAAAATTGTATCCAATGGTATTCGATTCGATGTCGGCAAAGCAACGCTTCGTCAGGAATCGATGGGTGTACTGAACGAGATCTATAAAATGTTCAGCGATCATCCGGAGATATCTGTTTGCATTGAAGGTCATACTGACAGTGATGGCGATACAGACCTTAACCAGAAACTTTCGGAAGAGAGGGCAGAGGCAGTACGAAAACAACTTGTCTCAATGGGGATCAAAGCTGAAAGACTAACATCAAAAGGATTTGGGGAAAGTAAACCTGTTAATACTAATGATACCCCCGAAGGTAAAGCAGAAAACCGAAGGGTGGAATTTGTGAAGGTCACAGGAAGCGCTTCATCAAACACTTCATCCAACGCTTCAGGAAACACTTCATCAGTATCAACGGGTAACAGTATCCAGAATACGAAGACTTATAAAGCAGTAAAAATAGGAAGCCAGGAATGGATGGCCGAAAATCTGGATGTGAGTGTCTTCCGTAACGGGGATATAATTCCTGAAGCGAAAGCTGTCGACGAATGGGAAAATGCAAAATGGGAAAAGAAACCAGTATGGTGTTATTATGATTCCGATGCTTCAAATAAAGGTAATGGTAAGTTGTATAACTGGTTTGCAGTTAATGATCCCAGGGGGCTTGCCCCGGAAGGATGGAAGATCCCGGCTGATGAAGACCTGGATAAAATAAGAAATTATCTGGGTATAAGCAATGCAGGGAAGAAACTTAAAAGTACTGACGGATGGAAAGATGGAGGTAATGGTTCAGGTGAAACAGGTTTTAACGGTATTGCGACAGGTTTCCGTGACTATGACGGTTCATTTCAGAAGTCCGGGGCTGAAGCTTTCTGGTGGAGTTCTACAAGCACAGACACTGGTGATCCGTCCGATAATGATTCACCCTGGGCTTCCTGCCGTTATCTGAGTTATGAAGATAACTATCTGCATAAGCATAATGTATCAAAAGGTGCGGGATTATCAGTCCGTTGTATCAGGGATTAGTTTTTTTTAACTAATTGAATATTTTCTCATTTCCTTTCTTATTGTCTTATAATCAGGAGATAATTTTTCAAGAAGACGGTAGAAATCTTTACCGTGATTATGGTATTTGAGATGGCATAATTCATGAATTATCACATATTCAATAAAACGTTCATCGAGTTTCACAAGCTCAGTATTGATTGTGATCTTTCCTTTGGAAGTGCAGCTTCCCCAGCGACTCCTGAGTGATCTGACTACTAACTGTGAAGGAGAAAAATCATGTTCTTTATACTTAATGAGTATCTCCTTTAACCTGGCAGAAAAAATCTCTTCAGCTTTTTTTATGTACCACCTGCCGATAAGCATTTTTACTATTCCCTTTTTACCATCTGTGGTTACTTCTAAAATAGTGTCAATTTGATTTACAGATGGAAATAATGCATTTTTTATGCGTAATGTCAGTTCCCGGCCCAGAAAGAGATACTTTTCCCCGTTGATATATTTTTTACCTGCGTTTAACTGTATGATCTCAGAATGTCTTTCAATATTTTTTTTGATCCAGTCTTTCTTTTTACTAATATATTTCTCAACCGCCCGGAGGGATACTCCGTAAGGGGCTCTTACTTCCACCTCCTTATTTGGTCTTATGATTATACCTATCGATCTTCTTCGTGAAAAAATTAACTTATAATCTATATGCATAAATTTTTAATTGTTACGGGAATAAATACTCCTTTATTATTGTCATATTATCAGAGAAACAATTACCCATATTTAATTCTTTTTCTTGTATGCATGATTCACAGTAAATATTTTTTTTCGCATAGGTAGTTGGGTTATTTAGTTCATATGGGTAATTAAATGCGGGCGGTATTGCTAATACTGCCCGCTCTCATTTTATACGTCATCCTTGTTCAAGTGTTATAATTGTTATTTCTGGTGGCATCCATATCCTGAAGGGAATGGCCAGTACTCCAAGTCCCCTGTTAACATAGAGATACTGCTTTCCTTCTGAATACAACCCGTTCCATTCAGGATAAAAATATTTTGAGGGACTCCACCTGATTTTTTTTGTAACAATACCTATCTGCATGCCATGTGTGTGGCCGGCCAGGGTAAGGGCAATATCAGTTTGCCCTGTGACATCTTCTCTCCACTGGTTTGGATCATGTATTAGTAAAATCTTAAAATCAGCAGAATCAGTGCCTTCATAGGTTTTTTCAACATCACCATGTATAATACCGGGGTACCTTCCGCTTGTCTCGATACCCATTATCGCTATATCAGCTCCATTTATATTCAGGATAATGTGCTCATCATTCAGAACATTATATCCCGATTTGATAATTAACTCATTCAGCTTCAGGAAAATAGTCTCTTTGTCAGCTTCGGTTGACCCGGGCAGATAGGTCCCCTTGTCGTGATTTCCTATTACAGCAAAATTACCATACCTGCTTTTAGCTTTTACAAGTATTGTATCACATCTGTCGAATTCCCTCCAGCCGTAACTGATGAAATCACCGGTATTAATTATTAAATCGGGCTGAAGGCTGTTGACTTTATCCATTGCTTCCTGCAACCGGTTCTTATGTCGGTGAAATCCAGCGAGATGCAGATCTGAAATATGGACGATTTTTAATCCTTTCAGCCGGGGATCCAGGTCTTCGATCCTGATGGTCACCTCTTCTGTTTTAAAGTTAAACCTGCCAACGAGCGTTCCAAGCGCTATTACTGTAAAAATGAAAAGTGATATAATAATCGCTGTTTCCGTAAGCCATCGCAGATGACCTCCTTTTTTTATCCTGAAAAGCTTACCTGAAAAATGAAGAAAGCATATCAATACCCTGGGAAAAACAACAGCACAATACATTCCTGTCAGGTTCATGCGTGTCGAGATATTATCCGGAGAATCATAATAACCTTTATATACAGTGACCTTTATAAGAAGAAACCACAACCAGATGCTGAGCATCAGATGTACTGCCAGTATAATGAAGAATTTCGGCTTTGAACGGGAATAGTGTTCCCTTAAAGCCATTATGGTAAGGATCTCGAGAAAAATAATCAGTATAAATATCAGGATCATCGGCAAGGTATTATTGATAAAAATACTCATTTATAGTTAAAATGAGTATTCTTGTATTTGTAAACGCCATATTTTATACCAGTGACAACTGTTAAGTTTTTTGATCCGGACTATATTCCGGACGGCAAGTTCACCTATTCAGTGATCGTCGCCAGATATGGCGGCAGATGGATGTTTGTACGGCATCATGATCGTGCTACATGGGAAATTGCCGGCGGACACATCGAAGAAAATGAAACACCTTCTAATACTGCCAGCAGGGAGTTAACTGAAGAGACAGGAGCCATGGAATTTGATCTCGTATGTGTTGCCACATATTCAGTTGAAAAAGATGGGCATACAGGTTATGGCAGGCTCTTCTTTGCCAAGATTAAAATACAAGGAACTCTTGAAGATAATTCGGAAATTGCAGAAACAATTTTGATGGATACTCTTCCGGAAAATCTCACATACCCTGATATACAGCCTCATTTATTCAAGAAAGTAACTGAATTTCTGAAAAGCAGAGAAAGGATACTTTAAGTTAGCAACTATTGATACAAGCAGCTCTGGGGTTGGAGAGAGAAATATGGTTCTGAAGCAGAAGAGATACCTGAACCTCTGCCAGGCTTATGCATGCGAAAGAAGAGATCGCCGGGCTGATTTACTGAGCAGGAGACTTCCTATAAACCTCTTTTCTGACTATCTTTGCGATAAATATTCACTAATACACTGATGCGATTTTCACCGGAAAAACTGAAGATCCCGGATCAGCGAATGAAGCCATTCATTGATTCTGAAGAGATCTGTGATCTTATTAAAAACACAAAACCCGACAAGCAAAGAGTCAGGGATGTTATTACCAGGTCACTCGATAAAAACAGGCTTACTCTGCAGGAGACAGCCGTGCTTATCAATTCCATGGGAACAGATCTTGCTGATGAGATCAAGCAGGGGGCAAGAGATCTGAAAGAGAAGGTTTACGGAAACAGGATAGTCCTTTTTGCACCTCTTTATATAGGGAACAAATGTACCAATAATTGCCAGTATTGCGGATTCAGAATTTCCAATAAAGATGCCGTTCGTAAGACACTCAGCGATAAAGAGATAATTAAAGAGGTTGAAGCTCTTGAAGATAACGGGCAAAAGCGGCTGATTCTGGTATATGGAGAGCATACTGATTATTCGGCCGATTATATTGCTCATACTGTCAGAACTGTTTATGGTGTAAAAAAAGGAAAAGGAGAAATAAGGCGTGTAAATATAAATGCAGCTCCTCTTGATATTGAAGGTTTCAGAAAGGTTGGTGAAGCAGGAATAGGAACTTACCAGATCTTCCAGGAAACATATCATCCTGAAGCTTATAAGCTTTATCATCTCGGTGGAAAAAAGAAAGATTACATCTGGCGTCTTACAGCTCTCGACAGGGCACAGGAGGCAGGAATAGATGATGTTGGGATAGGCGCTCTCTTCGGTCTTTACGACTGGCGGTTTGAAGTGCTCGGGCTCCTCCGTCATACAAACCACCTGGAAGCCTGCTATAATGTAGGACCGCATACAATTTCTTTTCCGAGGATCAAAGATGCACTAAGTCTGAATATAAATGCAACCTGGCAGACTAATGATGATGAATTTAAAAAGCTTGTTTCAATTCTCAGACTGGCAGTTCCTTATACCGGACTGATACTTACTGCAAGAGAATCTCCGGACGTTAGGAGAGAAGTCATGCAATATGGTGTATCACAGATAGATGGAGGCACAAAACTGGAACTTGGATCATATTCGGATTCAAAAAATGAAGAGCAGAACCTGAACCGTGAACAGTTTAAGATAAATGATGCAAGATCGCTGGCAGAGGTAGTTGATGAGCTGCTGGAAAACGATTATATCCCTTCTTTCTGTACATCATGCTACCGGATGGGAAGAACAGGAGAACATTTTATGGAATTTTCGGTACCGGGATTTATAAAAAGATTCTGCACCCCGAATGCCCTCCTGACACTATCTGAATATTTATGCGATTATGCCACTGATGATGTAGCAGAAAAAGGCTGGAAGGTAATAGAAAAAAACATCGTGAAGCTTGATAAGACAGTAATGCAAAACACCAGGGAGAAGATCGAAAGGATAAAAGCTGGAGAGAGGGACTTATATTTCTAAGGCACAACGGCGTAAGGGCGTAAAGGCGTAAGGGCGTAA
>CAZHRV010000182.1:0-12715 GCA_964535035.1 uncultured Rikenellaceae bacterium | reverse complement strand
GTTGAGGTCTTTCCTTCGAAGCTTTTTCCATCATTGTCAACAAGCCCTTTACCCATTGTTGTTTTACCGATAATCAAAACAGGTTTCTCAGTTGATTGAGTGGCTGCTGTCAGGGCTTCCCTGATCTGATCATGATCATTTCCATTAATAGTGATTACATCCCAACCCCAGGAACGGTACTTCATTGCAGTATCCTCTGATGTTACCGCTTTAGTTTCAGTAGAAAGCTGTATATCATTCGAATCATAGAACATTATCAGGTTATTAAGCCCCAGGAAACCTGCAAGACGTCCTGCACCCTGCGATATCTCTTCCTGGATCCCGCCATCTGATATTAGTGTGTATGTTTTATGTGCAAACAGCTCACCTAATCGGGCGGCCAGGAATCTCTCGGCTATGGCAGATCCTACAGCAATAACATGACCTTGTCCCAGGGGACCAGAGGTATTCTCTATGCCTCTCGCTACATCAAGTTCAGGATGTCCCGGAGTAGGACTTCCCCATTGACGGAACTGCATCAGGTCCTCAATCCTGAAGTGACCTGTTAATGTCAATACCGAATAAAGCATGGGTGACATGTGTCCCGGATCCAGGAAGAACCTGTCACGGTTGATCCATTTTGGATTGGCAGGATCAAAATTCAGGAACTCGGAAAAGAGGATATGTATATAATCAGCACCTCCCATTGCACCACCCGGATGACCTGATTTAGCCCTTTCTACCATCGACATCGCCAGGATACGTATATTATCAGCTGCCAGTTTGTTTATATCATTATCCATAATATTAATATTATTCACTTCTAAAAATAATGGCAATAAAAATACAAATAAAATATCGCAGGGACGTTGCATGCAACGTCCCTACCACAAAAATATAACTAACATTCAAAAAATGTCACAGGTATTTTCTGTCCTCCTCGGGGACCTCAAAATATTTGTCATAGATTTTAACATCAGGTCCCGATTTTTCTTCGATGGTGCTACCTCTTATCTTATAAGTACATTGTTCACCCGCTATTCCTGAGAAGTAGATATTGAATTCCTTACCCTCTTCATCTTTCATGAGTATCCTTACAAGGTGAAGATACTTCATACTGTTAAGCTGAGCACCGCAGATAGGACAGTTATAAATATATTCTTCCCCTTCCCTGATCTCAAATGACGGATGCGTGGTGGAAGTATAGTTACCTAACTCGGGGTTCAGGTAAACCAGACCTCTCTGCGCACGGTCATTTATATTTGTGGCAGACAGGACAATGGAAGTCTTTACGTTAAGATGCCCCTTGCATACTTTACAAAGATATTCTACAGCCATAATACGTCTCCTATAAATTTATTTGATTAATAATTTTATCAGCATTATTTCTAACAAGATATGAAATATTTTCGCCGAAATCAATTTTCTCAGGCTGAATCCCGAGGATATAAACAGGCATATTGAAAAAATCCGACAGCCTGTTTAACGAAATGTTGTGAGTATTAAATGTTATATCCTGTATCTGATTTAATTCCAGTAATTTAAATGTACCCGGATCAGATTTCAGTTCCATACAATCCAGAAGTACCAGTAAATCAGGCTTAAGACTGTTTATTTTGCCAATGTAATTTTCAATGCTCATTTCAACCGTCAGTGATGTGATATTGTTTCTGTTCTTTATCCGGTTGCTTATATAAACACCAACGCCGTCATCACGCTTAAGAAGATTACCAATACCGATAAAAAGAATTTTTTTATCCTTCCGGGAAAGAAGATGATCCAGGTCCTTAAGCACCTTTATACAAGTATTTTACAAGTATTTGCCTCAGGCAGTTGGGACAAATGATGTTGAACATGTCCTTTCTTTTGAGGTCATCCCTTATTTCAATATCAACATCCTGTTCCTCAGCCAGCTTTAATTTTTCATTAAGGAGGTTGAGGTTAAGAATCGATGAGAATGCTTTAGTACCCAGTTTCCTGTGCATAAAATGCAGATGTTCTTTTGTTGTGATGATAGCGCCGCAATTCTCGCATATAAGAAGTTCCTTCTCCTGATACTCGACATTATCCTGCCTGTCAAACGCTGCAATATCGTAGATCTTATCTGATAATTTAACTCCCTTTCCTGTAATGCAATGTTCCTGACACAGTCCGCAAAAAATACATTTGCCGTAGTCTCTTTTGATTATCCTTACACCTTTTTCCTTATCATCAGTGACTGTAATAGCGTAAGGAGGACAAACATTTGCACAGGTTTCACAACCAACACAATTATCATTGTCCACAACAGGTTTACCCCTGTAATTCTCAAAAGGCACATGTGGTTTCGCGGGGAATTTTGATGTATATGCCGGTGTAACAAGCGATACAAGCGCCTCCTTAATCTCTCTTATCTTGGGGTATTTCATTTTACTACCTCCTTATAATCATCTTTAACGCTTTTATCGTATAGCTTTGTGCCGAAATGATAAGCACCCCGTATAAGCGCATGTGCTGCCACAGTTGAGCTGAAGAACAGTATTGGGATAGCGATCAGGGCTTTAAATCCCGCGTCGTTGAATCCAAAGTGAAAGATAACTGCGAGAAGAATGCTGCAACAACCGAGTGTAACACATTTTGTAGCCGACTGAAGCCTGTTATAAACATCCGGAAGACGTATTAATCCAATACATCCGAAAATATTGAACAATACACCTATACATATTAATATAATAGCTATCATATTACTCATTTAATTTTTTCCCGCTAAGGTATTTTGCCAGTGTCAGAGTTCCGATAAAGCTGAGAATAATCCATGCTATACCAATGTCGAGGATGAATGATTTTTCAGTTTGTATTGATATTATGGCACATATACCTACTACCAGAATCCCGAAAATGTCAATTCCCACCATCCTGTCCGGAATTGTCGGTCCGCGTATTATCCTGTAGAGGCAGACAGCACTCAGCCCTATCTGGATATAAAGCAGTATTGTAAGAAAATCAGTCATTCCGCAAATCTTTTAATATATTTCTCAAATTTTCCTGTGATCCTTTTGGTATAAACAGCAGGATCTTCTGAACTTACGTAAATCCAGTGAACATAAAAGTCATCATCGATAATGTCAACGGTTATTGTACCCGGAGTCATTGTAATGGAATTGGCCAGCAACATTTTTGCAAAACCCGATTTTAATGTTGTTTTTACTTTGACAATCCCAGGTCTTATTGGCATTGCAGGATGCAGTACCCTGTATGCAACATCAAAATTGGCTTTTATACAAGCCCAGATGAAAATGACCAGATAAACAAGAAACCAGAAATAGCGTTGTGGCTGCAGAAATTTATATACTTTATGGAAATAATACTTCGCAAAAATCACAGAGCATAGAGCAGCTGCAACAGAGCCGACAATAAGATTAGGGACAGTGAATCTGAAGGTTATGAGCAACCAGAAGACCAGGGATAATATGAATACTGCTACATATCTCATTTTACATGCCGGTTATAATTGAAGAATATTTTGAAGGATCCATTAATATATCGGTCGCCGGAGTCAGGATCATTTCCCTGATACCCGGGAAGACCAGCACACTTAGAAGGAGACAGACTATGCTTAGTATGATCATGCTGAACAGCATCGGGAATGGCACTTCCCTGATCTTTACTTTATTTCTTGTATCAGTCTTGTTGGAAAAAGCGTATCGCTGAAACTTCATAAATATCGACAAAGTAATTATACTGACAATAACAGCCAGAAGAGCAAGAAAATAAAATTTTGCCAGTATGGCAGCAACAATGATGATCAGCTTACTGAAGAATCCATTGAACGGTGGTATGCCGGAAATCGACAGAGAGGCAACAAATGAAGTTGCAGATGTTACAGGCATTGACTTTGACAGTCCTCCCATTTCCTGCAGATTACGTGTGCCGATAGAATATTCAATTGCACCGGCATTAAGGAATAACAATCCTTTAAATGCAGCATGGTTAATAAGATGAAAAATACCTCCTGCTATTGCCAGGGCAGCAATTTCTCCCCTTACACCTCTTGAGATAAGTATCATTCCGATACCAACCGAGAGGATGACATATCCCATCTGGCTTATGCTGCTAAAGGCCAGCAGCCTTTTGATATCCCATTGGCCGATTGCCAGAAAAGCTCCCACAACCATGGATAATGTTCCAAGGGTGGTAATAAGAATCGCCATACCTTCACTTATGGCAAACATATTGAAGAAGAGTCTTATAATGACATAAATACCAACGGCTTTTATGAGCACTCCCGACAGCATTGCAGATATCGGCGATGGTGCCGATGAATGTGCATCGGGGAGCCAGGCATGAAAAGGCATTATGGCAGCTTTCAATCCAAATCCGCTTAAAAGCAGAATCTGAACCAGGAGATAATATTTTCTGTCATATCCCGAGCTGAAAACATTTCTTATATCAGCAATATTGAGAGTTTTTGCTTTCCAGTAAATAAATGCTATTCCGATCAATATCAGGAATGAGGCAAGTCCGCCCAGTACCTGGTACTTGAATGTTGCCTCCAGCTCGTTTTTCTCAACTCCGAATGCAACAAGAGCATAGGAGGAAATAGCGGATATTTCGAGAAAAACAAAAATATTAAACATATCCCCGCTAAGAACCACTCCGTTCATTCCGGCAATCATCAGGCAGAAAAGTGCATAGAAATTATTTTCAGCAGTATACCTGCTTATATAAGATATAGAATAGAAAACTGACAGGAAACCAATAAGGTTAATAATACAAAGGACTATCGCCGTAAATCCGTCAAGAACCATATAAATCCCTATTGGGATGCTGTTCACGGCTTCCCATCCTCCGACTTTGTAAACTGATACTTTGCTGCCTGTGGTAAAAAGGAAATAGAAGCTGACGATCACAAGGAACAGAAGAACAAGAGAAGCAAGATATTTGTTCAGATTCCTGATAAAACTGCCAAGAATCATTATCAGGAAAGCTCCTGCGAGGGGAATAACAACAAACAAAGGTATCAGCGGATTCATAATTTTATCCTCTTAAATTTTTTATCTCTCTTATGTCAAAGGTTCCGTATTTCCTGTATATCCTTATTATCACAGCCATCAGCATTGCTGTTGTTGCAAGTCCGATTACAATTGCCGTCAAAACCATTGCCTGGGGCAAAGGATCAACATATGTTTTAACCGGATCAGCAGGATCAACTATTGGGGCCACACCGCCTTCGACAAATCCAATAAGTGCAAAAAACAGGAAGATGCTGAATTCCATTATTGACAGTGAAATAGCAATCTTGACCAGGTTTCTTCTGGTTATTACTCCATAGAGTCCAACAAGAAATAATATGAAACACAATAAGTAAGGTATCATTCCGATATTTCTTCTTTAAATATTACGAGTGCTAAAAAGATCGATAGTATCGAGGCAGCCACCTCAATACCTATAAATATATTATAAAGAGGCAGCATTCCGGCACTTACAAGCTCCCCGAGGGTCCCTTTCGGAAGCCAGTTGAGGAAAAATACCTTTGCCCCGAAGAGCATGCCGGAAACAGCCAGAAAAATCGCTACCAAAACAGCAAGGTTCTCATATATCGTTGATCCCATCTCCTCTCTGGTCAGCTTCATGAAGTCGCTACCGTTGGCAAGGATCAGCAGGATAAACGATCCGGCAATGAGAACACCACCGGCAAAGCCACCACCGGGTGTAAGATGACCGTGTATTATCACATATATGCCGTATAGAAATATCAGCCCAGCCATCAGCTGTGTCGTTTTCTTTACTATGAGTGTCATTCCTTTCATAAAAATGTTTATATATTTACCCACCCCTAACCCCTCCAGGGAGGGGAACTTATTATTTTTTGCCTTTAATTCTAAGTATTGTAATTACTCCAAGCACTGCTGTAATAAGCACTGTTGCTTCACCAAGAGTATCATATCCTCTAAAGTCAAAGATCACACCCGTAACAAGATTGGCACTCCCTGTTTTTGCAGTGGCCCCCTCAATATAGTGGGCAGCCATGCGAAGAGTACCATGTCCGAAAGCATCAAGAGTCTCAATTGAGATCTTGAAAAAGTAAAATAACACTACAACCAGCAAAATAGCTGTAACTGATGATACATATCCCTGTGCATCAGGCTTTGAAAATAATTCTTCCCTGGAGCTGTCAAGGACAACGGCCACCATTATAATAAGAGAGATTGTCTCAACAACTATCTGGACAATTGCCAGGTCGGGAGCCTTAAGAAGAAGGAAACAAATCACAAGTCCATAGCCTACAATACCACATGCTATAACTGCTGAAAGCAGATCTTTTGCATGGATTGCATATAATGCCCCAAGGATCATCAGGCCTGTTATTATGGATATAGTAATTTCCATGTAAATCAGGTTATTTATATCATAATGAGCAACATAATAATCAATCCGGCACAGGCCCAGATAATATAGCCAGACAATACCCCTGTATGAGCCTCACTGAACAGATGACTCAGCCAGAACACAAATTTCTTCGATAAATCGTAAATGTCAAACCACTTCTCTTCAGCTTTCTGATAGACCCACGAAAAAAACCTGAATTCTCCTAAAGTCTTATAGAATTCAGGTGTGGCGTAACTTGTCTGTTCCTGGAATCTCTCACCTCCAATAAAGCTGTCCTCACTTCTGAATTTCTTAAGATTGAGAGCAAGGTAAAGGATAATTCCGAGGGTCAATGAAATAATTACAAGAAGGGATACCAGTGATGAATTCCAGAATCCCATAAACTGGAATTCTCCTGTAACCGGTATGAACAGTTTAGGAACCACATAGTTTGTGGCAAATACTCCGAAGCCAATGCAAAACAATGCAAGTATAGCCATGGGCAGCCACATTAGAACAGGAACTTCCTTTACATTTTCAAGAGCAGGTTTCCTGCGGCTAAGGAATATACCGCCTATAAACTTGATAAAGCTGGCCAGGGTCAGAGCTGATCCCAGTACAGCCAGTCCAAGCCATATTACCCAGAGTTTACTTGCAATGCCGTTCCCTGAACCAAAATCAATAATACCCTGGTATATCATCCATTTTGATGCAAATCCGTTAAGAGGGGGAATTCCGGAAATAGACATGGCAAAAATAAGAGAAACAATAAATGTCACAGGCATCGCTTTTGAAAGGCCCCCGAGTTCATCAATATTTTCCTCACCTGTCCGATACTCAACACAGCCTGACGAAAGCAGAAGACCGCTTTTATAAAGAGCATTGTTTATCATGTGAAACAGACCTGCTGCAATACCGATAAGTGATCCGAGACCGAATCCCAGTATCATATAACCTACCTGCGAAACTGCATGGAATCCCAGCAGCCGTTTATAATTATGCTGGACGAGCGCCATCATAACTGCCGTGATGATTGTTATTACACCTATTGAAAGCAGCAGAAGTTTCATCCCTTCGCTGAGGATGAAGATATTGGTGGTCATTCTTGCCAGGAAATATATTCCCAGCAGTTTATCGAGTGAGGCCGGCAGCAGGGCGGATGATGGAGCCGGAGCATCTTTAGTATAATCCGGAACCCATGAATGAAAAGGAAAGGCTCCTGCTTTTGTAAAGCTGCCGACAAGGAGTGCCAGGAACGCAGTTATGGAAAGTATATTGGTAGTGGGCAAATTAATAGAATCCATGCTCAGAGACCCGGTGAGCCTCCAAAGCATGGCTATACCAATAATCATTATTGAATCTGAGGACCCAATGAGAATAAGTGTTTTTTTGGCAGTGGCAGAACTCTCCTCATTTCGGCCGGGAATAAGTTTATAAAGGGTTATCCCAAGAATTCCCCAGAAAGTGAGGAACAAAATAAGATTGTCAGCTAATACGGCACCGTAGGAACAACCAATGGTAATAAGAAACCACGGGTAGTAGTTCTTCACTCTTCCAGGCTTGATATATACAAGAGAGTATAATAATATAAGAACAGCAAAAATGCTGATAAACAATAATATGAGTTTACTGAGGTTGTCAATTGTGAAGGTAAAATATCTTTCAGCATCCTGCAACAGGTTTGAACCAAGCAACAGGGCACATGATTTTCCGATCATTCCGTCAAATACTACCATCTGGGCCGACGAGCTGAATAATGAGAGAGTCATGTATCCGGTTGCCAGGCTTATAAGAAGGGCAAAAATTCCTTTTACTGTTATGAACTTATCAGGGATCAGGAACAGCAGAACTCCTGCAGCAAGAGGTACAAGTATCAGAAATTGCAGAAAACCGCAAACAGATGGCTGTGATATTATGGATATAAACTCATTCATTTCTGCCGGATAATGTTTTTCTTAAGTTCAGATGTTTTACCTGATGATATATTAATGAGGTCGTTGGCATTCCAGATCTTCCTGCCCGATTTGTGATCATAGGCAACAGCCATACGCTCGGTACAGCAATAGCATGGATCGACAGCTGCAAGTGAAATTGTTGCATCTGAAATTGTCTGTCCGATACATGATTTTTTGAATGTTGCAATATTGACATAACTGGGAGCCCTTATCTTATGTCGCACAGGTGAACTGGAACCATCAGAGACCACAAAGTGAAATACTTCACCCCTTGGAGCTTCGGCACGACCTGTTCCGATACCTTCGGGTATCTCTTTTACAACGATGTTTATATCACCCTCCTTTGTTTTCTCAAGTCCATCCAGGCATTGCTCAATGATGGATATTGATTCATACATCTCAAGCAGCCTGACCTCTGCTTTTGCGAATACGTCACCTCCTTCGGCAGTGATAACTTTCCAGTTCACAAGGGGATAAGCTGCATAGGGATCATCCTTCCTTATATCAATCGCTACTCCGGAAGCTCTGGCTGTAGGACCAACAGCGGCATAATCAATAATGTCCTGTTTAGTAAGAATACCCACACCTTTGGTTCTGGCATGTATGACCGGATCGTCTATAACTGCACCTGTGAGGAGATCATTTTTCTTCCTGAAATCGCTGAGGGTTTTCCTGATGACATGTATCTTGCTGTTCTCTATATCACGGCGTACTCCTCCGACTTTAAACATAGCATAGCTGTTCCTGTTACCGGTTATCATTTCGAAAAGGTCCAGTATAGGTTCCCGGTATTTCCATGCCCACATGAATACCGTGTTATATCCCAGAAAATGTCCGGCAAGACCAACCCAGAGAAGATGACTGTGAATACGTTCAAGTTCCCCGATAATTGATCTGATATATTTTGCCCTGTCAGTTATCTCCTTTCCCACAATCTCCTCAACGGCATTGGCAAAAGCAAAAGGATGTGAGGTTGAACATATTCCGCAAATGCGTTCAACAAGAAAGAATACCTGCTCATAGGTCTTCGATTCACTCAGCTTTTCAATACCCCTGTGATTATAACCTGTTTCCCATTTAATATCCTTTACTATCTCTCCGTCGCAGTAGAGCTTGAATAACTCAGGTTCCTCCTGCAGCGGGTGATAAGGTCCTATTGGTATGAGTGTCTTTTTGCTCATCTTCTGTTCAGGCTCTTATTTAAACTCTTTCCTGTATGGATAAACACCTTCTGCCCAGTTGCCTTCTGATATCAGTTTTTCCTGGTTGGGGTGATTTATAAAATTAATACCGAATAATTCATGCATTTCCCTCTCAATCCAGTTGGAGGCATTGAACATATTTGATAATGATTCAATCTGCGGATTCTCCTTGTCGAGTATGACATGAATATTCAGTATCAGCTCTGTTTTATCCAAACTGAAATGATAGTGTATTTCAAATCCACGTTTTGTATGTAATGCTGAAGCGATGATAAATCTGAATCCGGCTGTTTTATATAAGTACTCTCCAACCTTAAGAATAGCATCAGGTTTTATTGTTACAGTAACACGTTTTTCGCTTTTTTTGAAAACCTCAACTATTACAGAATTAAAGTTCTCCTTAAAGTTCTCTATTACCAGGTTTGTTTCCATTTATCTTAATTACAACTTGAAACTCTAATTTTCCAGCATTATTTTTTAACCCACCCCTGCCCCTCCCAGGAGGGGAACTTTATTTTCCAGTACCCAGTACCTAAGATTTATTCACCAGCTTCACAATTCCCGCAATTATTGCTTCAGGTTTTGGAGGACATCCCGGGATATATGCATCAACCGGTATTATTTTATCTACCGGACCTGCAAATGGAATACCCTCGGCAAAGATACCTCCTGTACAGCCGCAAGCTCCTATTGCAACTACGAGGATAGGCCTGGGGGCCTGATTATAGATCTCCAGGAGTCTCTCTTTATCCCTCTTATTTATTGATCCGTTAACCAGCAACACATCTGCATGGCGTATGCTTCCAACGAGAAGAATCCCAAACCGTTCCAGATCGTGTCTTGGTGTAAGACAGTCAAGTATCTCAATGTCACAGTTATTGCAGGATGCTCCACCGAAGTGGAAGACCCAGAGAGATTTTTTGAAGCAATAATTCTTAAAACTCATATCTCGTGTTTATTACACACTCTTAATAGCCAAACGCAATCAATACCAATGCAATAACAGCAAGCAGGTTCATCCAGATCATGAAGAAGCTGACAGCCTGCTTTATCTTAATCCTGGGATTGGTGTTTCTTATCAGTGTAAGAATAAGCACCACCAGGAGAACTTTTAGCACTGCCCATAAAATGTTTATCCCTTCCAGTCTGAATCCATTCATTAACAGGGCAATCAGAAAAGCAGGAAGAATAAAGAACATGATATATTTTGCAAGCTTGATCAATGCATATGCCGACCCGGAATATTCAATAAATATACCTTCGGTTATTTCAGCTTCAGCTTCCGGCATGTCGAAAGGGACGAGTGCAAGTTTTGCCTGGATACAGAATATTCCAACAATAAATAATAATACACCCGAGATACTGCCGATAAAAGGTGTGCCAGCCTGCTGGGTCTGTATAATAGTATAAAGATCAAACTGTTGCCCGCATTTCATAATGATACCTGCTATTACAAGAAGGAACGTGAGCTCATAGCTGAGAATCAATTTCATTTCCCTTGAGCCTCCAATGGCAGCGAGAGGATTTCCCGAGGCCAGAGAGCCCATGATGTATGAGAATGAAGGTATTGTAAGCAGGTAAAAAATTACAATGAGATCACCTTTGAATCCAGTAGTGATATTAAACAGGGGCAAAAGAATAAAGACTCCGGCCATTACAGCGCCGAAAACAGCGAAAACAGGTGCAAGAAGGAACATAATAGGAGAGCCATGCTTTGGAAGGATGGTCTCCTTTACCAGCAGTAATTTGAAGAAATCGTAAAAGGGTTGTAAAAGGGGTGGTCCTTTTCGGAACTGCACCCTGGCAGTAATTTTCCTGTCGAACCATGAGAGAAAAGCACCGGTCACCGCTACAAAAAGCAGTCCGGGAAAGATAAAGAAATAAAACAGGTAATCTGCCATATTACATGTTTTCAGTGATATATAAATATTCTCTTACAAGCACTCTGTCGTTCAGGCTGTAAATGTTTTTTTCAGGCGACTCATCCTCATCGGTAAGGGTAACTGTCCCCGGGGGACATGCTTCAATGAACTTTCTTAATTCATTTTCATCAGTAAGATCATAAAACATGTCTTTGTTCCTGTGATGTTTGAAGAAGTCAGTCATCATGGTTCCGAAAGGGCAGATTGTAACACACGATTTACAGGATACGCAAAGGTTGGTATAACGGTTTATCACTCCTTGCTCATCCTTTTCGAGAGCATCTACCGGACAAACAGCTATGCACGGTGCATCTTCACATTTCCTGCATGTAAACCTGAATATTGCCAGCTCACGGATACTCTTCAGCCCATTCGAATTTACTGATGGATAAAACATTGCCTCCGGAAGAGCAATGTTTGAATCTTCAACCATTGCAGCCCTGAGTTTTATCATATCTATCAATATCTTCTGTCCCATGATTCTGTTGTAAACAAAATATCTAGTTGCCCTGTGTTTTCCCTTATAACATCAGCTGGTTCATCAGCTGGAATCTTGTGTCGCTAAGTCTTTGAGATATTGTCTGAGCAATTTTTGACATAGTTTTAAAACCAAAATTGCAGTCTTTGACAAATTCTTCATTAAGCTTAGCTGAATCCATGACCATAATCCTTGCTGGTGTAACTGCCATTACCCATGCTGTAGATATGTGCGGTTTGAAGATAGCTGACCATGAAAAGAGCTGTCCCTCCTCGACGGTTCCGAGATGTATTCTCTTTTCTGATGGCAGACTTATGCCAAGTGAAAGAGTTCCTTTAAGAAGAACAGAAATATAGTCAAGTTCATCATATTGTTCAAAAAGTATTTCTTTTACTTTATACTCTCTCATCGAACTGGTCGATATGATTGTTTCCAGCTGCTTATCAGTGTAGCTGTCGAAAAACCTTATATTCTTAAGATCATTAATAGTAATTTCCATCGTTTATTCCATGGTTGATTAAATAAATAATATTACCAAAATATCCCTTTTATTTCCAGATATCCGGTGTGTTTTTCAATTCGCTGTAAGTAAATACCGGTCCATCCTTACAGACAAAGTACTCGCCCATCATGCAGTGCCCGCATTTACCGAGACCGCACGACATATTCTTTTCCATTGAAAGGTAGATCTGTTCATCAGTATATCCCATTTCAAGTATCCTGATTGTCCCGAACTTCATCATTATGGGGGGACCACAAACAACTGCTAGAGAATTTTTTATATCAACGTTTACTTTATCGAGCAATTTTGTAGCCACACCTACAGATTCA
>CAZHRV010000181.1:0-3126 GCA_964535035.1 uncultured Rikenellaceae bacterium | reverse complement strand
TGACCTCAGTACATACAGCTCTCACCTTATCAACATGAAGTACTTCCTCAAAAACAGCGGAGATAAAAGCCTGATACTGATCGATGAATTCGGCACAGGAACGGAGCCAATGCTCGGAGGCTCAATTGCCGAAGCAATTCTGGGGGAGATTAACAGAAAAAAGGTATTCGGAGTACTGACCACTCATTACACCAACCTTAAACATTTTGCCTCGCTTACCGATGGGATCATAAACGGGGCCATGGCCTTTGACAATCATCTCATGCAGCCCTTGTTTCAGCTTTATATAGGTAAGCCGGGCAGTTCATTCGCTTTTGAGATCGCCAGGAAAATCGGTCTGCCTGAAGTTATCCTTAATGCTGCTTCGGAAAAAGCCGGAGTGAAGAATATAAAATATGACAGGCATCTGAAAGATATCGCCCGTGACAAGAGATACTGGGAAACCAAGAGGCAGAACATACGTCATCATGAGAAGCGGCTTGAGGAACTGATTGAGCAATATGAAAAAGAGCTGGCAGGAGCGAAGTCGCTCAGAAAAGAGATCATTGCAAAGGCTAAAGATGAGGCACAAGACCTGCTAAAGGAATCAAACCGTATGATTGAGAATACAATACGCCAGATAAAAGAGTCGCAGGCCGAAAAGGAAAAAACAAGGGGTGTCCGTAAGCAGCTTGAGAAATTCAGAGATAATGTTGTTGATGAGACCGGGATACAAGAGTCTGAAGCAGAGAAGAAAATGGCAGCCATGGCTCAGGAAGCGAGGAGGTTTAAATCGAAGGAAAGAGCTGCCGGAACCGAAGATCAGGAAATAAAGGAAAGACCTTTGAAAGCCGGAGATGCCGTTAGAATGATTGATACCATGGCTGCAGGAGAGATCGTTGAAATAAAAGGTAAAATGGTACTGGTAGAATCAGGAAGTTTCAGGTTTCGGGTTTCACAGGAAAAAATTGAGAGGATAAGTAAGGCTGAGCTCAAAAAGAGTCTGAAATCATGCCAGGTATTCATGGAAGCAGATCCGGTATTATCTCAGAGAAAGCTCAATTTCAAACCTGAAATAGATATAAGGGGAGTAAGGGGAGAGGAAGCAATAAACAGGGTGCGTGACCTTATTGATGATGCGTTGATGGTTCAACATAGAAACCTGAGGATCCTTCATGGAAAAGGAAATGGCATCCTGCGACAGCTTGTAAGGGATTACCTCAACACAGTCGATATTGTTAAATCATTCCGTGATGAGCATGTCGATATGGGCGGTTCGGGTATTACGATTGTGGAGATGGATTTCTAAACTAATTAACCACGGAGTGACACGGGTCTTCGCTTCGCTTCGCTCAGACATACACGGAGTGACACGGGTAAATTACAGTGTAACTCTGTTTTAACTCCGTGTTACTCTGTGTCAAAATGGTTTTTAACCAAATCTATAATGTTTCCGTACAGCTTTATTGATTTTCCAGCTGCATTTCAATCCTTTATCAAAGATAACAAGATCTCCTTTACCAAAACCGACTGGAGTTCCTTTTTCAGGTGTTACAACAACTTCTCCGTCAAGAATATAGCAGGTCTCTTTCTCGTCATATTGCCAGGGGAACTCAGATACCTCCTTTTCCCATATTGGCCATGACCTGACATTCAGATCATTAAGCTTTTGTTCCGAAGGTTTTTCTACATGAATCATTGAAAATCTATTTTTTATTTTATGATGCAAAATAGTTCAAAATACCAGTATAAAAAAATCCCTCCTTTTAGAAGAGGGATTTGCCGGTAGCCTGACGCCGGTAGCCGTTAATATAATTTTACAGTTCCGTATGAAGATTCCACATCAACGGTTGCCGAAGGTGATTCATCCCTGCCAACTATACCTGCTACTTCGCTTTTATTATTTTCAATAATACGTCTTGTGTAATTAAAGTTATCTTCATTAAATTTCAGTCCGCCATAGGTA
Organism: uncultured Rikenellaceae bacterium; assembly: GCA_964535035.1. Taxonomy (GTDB): domain Bacteria; phylum Bacteroidota; class Bacteroidia; order Bacteroidales; family VadinHA17; genus LD21. The sequence goes on along the minus strand of CAZHRV010000181.1, from coordinate 1,181 downwards.
ACTTTACCATTCAGTTTATAGCTTGCGGATTCATCAATTCCAATCTTTACACCTGTATAACGTGAGTTTACCTCAATTGATTCAAATCCTGAAGGTACTCTGTCAACATTCAATCCGCAGTAGCTCCCTTCGAATTTTAATTTCTTCGTAAGGGTTCCTATACTAACATCTGAATATCCTGTTTCAATGATTAAGTTATTTATGCTTTCAATTTTGATGTTATCGTACTTGGTTTCAGCTACAACTGAGCTCGTGGTTCCGAAAGCAAGTTTTGAATATTTACTGTCGATAAGCAGAGCCTGGCTGTTTTCAATAGTCAGGTTCCCGCAATACCTTACTTCAATATCGATCCAGCCTGCTTCTTCGATGGAGCCTTTACCATAAGCCAGGTAAAGGGAATTCAGAGGTTTTTCATTTCCCCGGGTAAGTCTTGAAGCTGTAAGATTTCCATATTTAATATTGAGATTTACAAGTCCGTTCAGATCATCCAGCTCTGTATTTCCATACCTGTTTGCAAGTGTAAGATTCATCCATTCCGGCATCTTTACATCATAATCGATGGTGAATTTTCTCGAATCACCACTCCAGCCCGTAAAGTTGAATTTATCATTAATAACTGTTTTTGCCGATATGACATTTGCCCCTTCGGAAAAATGGACATCAATATAGCTTAACAGTTGTTCTGCTCTATCCCTGTTGGGATAACGTACAGTAACCTTTACATCAATAACCACCTGGTCGCTTCCTGAATTAAGAACGATTATATCGCCATACTTGTTATCAAGATCAAGTGTCATGCCCTGCATGGCTGTATACTCTTCATGAAACTCCTTTGAAACCTCATTTTGTGCGGCTAATCCTGATGTCAGCAGGAGAAATGCGGCCAGGAGGAGTGTTCCTGGTTTATATACTAACTTTTTCATCATTATTGGTATTAATATTTTCATTCCTTATGGTTTTCAACTGATTTACAATAAAGGTCATTACTTCGAGTTTTGTCTGGTAATGTTCAATCATTGCATTAATTATTCTTTCATCACCAGGATTGGCTTTCAGGTCTTTCTGAAGCTGGATATAAACTGAATCCATGTTTTCGAGTTCTCTGGTGAGTATCTTTTTTTGCTCAGTATTGCTAACAAAGTCAATGGTTTTGATCTCGCTCTCCATAAGATTTACCTGGT
>CAZHRV010000180.1:0-3231 GCA_964535035.1 uncultured Rikenellaceae bacterium | reverse complement strand
CCATGCGTTAATATCAATTGCACCTTTCTTACTGGCTGTTAACCTCATTACAATCACCTGATCCGGATAGCTGGCAAAAACTTCCCTTTTATAATTCACACCTCCCAGTTGATATGAAACAGTAACCAAAGCACTGTCCATACTTAATTTTCTGATATACTTTTCCACTTTGTCCTGGTCATGTCCGGGGAATTGAACATTTAACCGCCCCATTGGCTGGTAATATTGTACACTCATTGGGTCGCTGGAAAGTTTTTCTGCTTCGTTATTAGCAGCTACCCATTCTTTTTCCAAAATGTTATTTCTAATTTTCCTGACGATTTCAGGGCCATCCGGATTATTTGGATTATAAGGTCCCCCGGTCCACAATGTTTCATCATTAAAAGGGATAACTTCATCCGAAGTCTTACCCAATACCATTCCTGCTAATCGTCCTGTCCCAATGGGGAGTCCTTCCCAGTATTTTGTTGCAGGTTTGTTATACCACCAGCACATTTCATCTTGTATAACCTCTTCATATTTGTTTTGGGAATGGAGGGACTGGAAAACTAAATTAAAACAGACCAGAACAATAATTCTTATTCGCATTGTATCGTATTTTTATTAATCCAAATAATATTCCGAAAAGATATTTTAAAGTTCAACATTTTTGAATAATATTCACACCTGTAAATACCTATTTAATACTTTAAGTATTATGTTTTACAGCAATTATAAATAATACCCCTGGGAATTAATCTGATAATCCGGGAGAAAATGGATAAATTTGTCTTCATGAGCTGTTGGTTTTGTGAGAATAATAAACTTAACTGAAATTGCTAAGTTTTCCAACCGCTCATTTTTTTCAATGTTACATATTTTGGACAGGCCTGATTTTTAGTACAATATAATATAAAATGAAACGAAGAAAATTTTTAACAACAACAGGTGTCTCTCTCTTAGGATTAGGAGGCATCGGAGGACAGATCACTCAATCCCCTGAGATAGTCAGAAAAAAAAGATCGAATACGATTAAAACAACTGTACTGGTTGTGGGAGGCGGACCTGCAGGGATAGGAGCGGCAGTTGGTGCTGCAAAAGCAGGAGTCAAGACGTTACTGATTGAGAATTATGGATTTTTCGGTGGAGTTGCTTCATGGAGTGTCGGGATGTGTCTCAACCAGATGAGGCCTGATGAAAAGCCCCGCGGTTTCGTTCATGAATTGCTGTTGAAGAAGCTTCAGAATTATGGAGAGCAGGCAGTCAGGATTAGTACTCACCAGTTTTTCGTTAATGTAGAATATCTGAAAGTAGCTATTCTGGATGCCCTGGAAGAGGTTGGTTGTAACTATCTTGTTCATACAAAAGCTGTCGATGCTATAACCCGGGGTAACAAGATCACAGGGGTATTGATCTCTACAAAATCCGGGCTTGTGGAAATTTTAGCCGACGTTATTGTGGATTGTACGGGCGATGCTGACATAGCTTATTTTGCTGGAGCTCCAACCTTGATCGAGACTGGAAATCTCTCACCTCAGACTCTGCTTTTTAATATCAGTAATGTCAAAAATTATTCTCAAAGGGACACTTCAGGGGTTTACAAAAATGCCAAATCCAAATATCCTTTGCTACCCGGGGGTCAGGGAAGCTTTATTCTGATGAAAGTATCAAATTGTCATCATTTTTATGTTAACCACTCTGGTACCAGAGATTTAGGAAATTTTGATATAACCGATCCTGTTCAATTTTCAAAAGCAGAATGTTTGAGCCGCAGACAAGTGGTACAGATGGTTGAGGCAATGAGGGAATTCGGTGAAGGGGAGATAAATGGATGTGAAATCGTCGGAGCATCCAATCAGATAGGCGTACGTGAATCGAGAAGAATAAAAGGAGAATATATCCTGACCGAAGATGATGCAATAAAAGGCAGCCGTTTTGATGATGTGATTGCCTGGCGAAGCGGGTGGCTGGATATTGGTTACGTGAAAATCAGCCAGATGAAGATACACCAGGTCCCTTATCGGGCAATCGTACCGGAAAAAATAGATGGTCTCCTTGCGGCGGGACGCTGCATTTCGACAGACCATGCAGGATTATCTGCCGGAAAGAGCATGGGTAATTGTTTTGCAACCGGCCATGCTGCTGGTGTTGCTGCAGCTCTTTCATATAAGTTGAGGAAGATTCCCAGGGAGCTGGAGGTAAAGAAAATCCAGGAAGTACTTAAAAACGACGGAGTTGACCTCTCAAGGGGCGGTGAAGACCAGGACAGCAGGATAGCAATGTAAATTGACCTGAACAGACCGACAAAATTAATTCATCAATTATATAATGTACAGGTAAGAGATTTTATTCACTTATTCTGAATATTGGTATAAAGGACAAATTGAGTTCTGAGTCACTTATATTTTGGTTAATTCCGCTGCAAATCCTCCTTTAGGTCTTATTGTTAATTTTATATTGTCAGATTGGCTAACCGTACTCACGTGTTTAATAATACCATCATCCCGATCCGGATCATCCTCTATTGCATTCATAGTGTAAGATCCCTCTTGTAAAAAGGTCAGGCGAATATCCATACTTTTACTTTCACCTCCATTTATTATACCAATGAACCATGTGTCTCCACTGCGTCGGGCAAAAGCAGCACATTTCCCAATTTCACTATCAGGGAGGACAATTGTCTCGTCCCAAGTTGATGGGATCGCCTTAATAATATCCAGGGCCGGATTTTTCAAATAATTTTCAGGGTGATCGGCGTAACAAAGAAATGGTGATGTAAACACAATTGCCTGAGCAATTTCCCGGGACCAGGTATATCCGAGGAGTTCGGACGGATTAAAAACAGTTGGAGTGTAATCAGAAAATCCCTGGACAAAGCGGTTAAATGGTACAATACAATCATGGTCAGGTGCCAGTATCCGCTTATACCTTATAATATGATACTCATGCCCTCTGACAGCTTCACGGGTTAACTCATTAGGCCATGTGCGTTCACGTCCTGTTGGTTTTACGGCTCCATGGAAATCCACCATAAGTTTATTTTTTGCAGCATCTTTTAAAGTGGCCTCGTACCAGTTTGACCATTCGTGTGTACATTTTGGGACAAAATCAATTTTGAGACCAGACACACCTGCTTTCACTGCATTTTCAAATATTCTTGTCCGGTCGGCTTCATTAGAAACTTCCCTTGAATGAAGCCAAATCCAGATATCGACTCCAACTGATTTTGCATAACTCACTACCTCTGTAAGA
>CAZHRV010000179.1:0-6635 GCA_964535035.1 uncultured Rikenellaceae bacterium | reverse complement strand
CATCGGCCTTCATTTTTTCATTAGCAGAAATCATAAATTCAACCCTGCGGTTTTGTGTCTGGCCGTCTGCCGAATCGTTTGAGTATTTTGGCAAATTTTCGCCAAATCCTTTAATTGTTAAACGGTTATATGCAATACCTTTACCAGACAGGTAACTGGAAACCGTCCCGGCTCGTTGTTCTGATAAGGTCTGGTTATACGCTTCACTCCCTTTACTGTCGGTATGTCCCTGAACTTCAATATTTGTATCAGGATAAGTATTCAGGACGGTTACAAGCTTATCGAGATTTCCCCTGGCCTCGGTTGAGAGATCCGATTTGTTCACTGCAAACAGAACAGCACTGCTGAATTCAACAGTGATTCCCTCTCCGACTCTTTCAACGGTAGCATCGGGAACCGCTTCTTTCAGTTCTTCAGCCTGCTTGTCCATATTATGGCCGATAATAGTTCCGGTAGTACCACCAACAGCAGCTCCAATAATTGCTCCGAGGGCCGGATTGCCCGCAGCCTGCCCGACGACAGCACCAACAGCACCACCTGCAGCTGTTCCGATAACAGCTCCTTTGGCGGTTTTACTCCATGTAGAACAACCTGCCATTACAACAGTTGCACTTACAATAAGAATTAACAAAATCTTCAGATGTTTCATCATATAATAATTTATTTTAATGGTATGATGGAACACACATGTAGATGAATATTATAATATTGTGGTTGTGTATTCAAATACATGTGGGTTTCATAGCGAATAAAATTAAATTGTGAACAGAATTCTTTAATTAGTTTAATTACAATACAGTAGAGATATTGCATACAACGGCTATACTGTATTTTATGTAGTTAAAGAAGTAAAATTACTAGTCCCGCACTCAAAACGACACTTCCAAAGATTGTAAAAACAGTCTTTACAGGTTTAAATTCTTCAACTGTATAATCAATTCCTGAGGTACTCCACTGGATAGCTCTTCCATTCTGGAAAGTTACTTTTATATAATCATTAGCTCTCCTGTATATAACTCCTCCTTCATAAATATCAGCAGTCCTGTTTGCTACACCGTATGAAGGATTTACCCTTATTTTTGTTCTGCTGGCAGAAGATGATGGGAGTTCAATACTTATAGGTTTTTGTCCATGATCATAATAACTCCATACTTCAAAATAACCTTCAGCTTCTTTTTCAGCAGGTATTCCGAAATTATTAAGTATTTCATCTTCTGTCTTATCCAGTATTGCCATATCCATTACCTGTGAATGAGTAAATTTTACTTCATAACAGGATGATGTGAACAATAAAAAAATAAAACAGATCAACAATAGCCTGGCTTTCATAGTATTGCGCGATTGTTAAAAGTTTCAAACAGCTCTGAATGAAAACCTCTTACAATATTAGTAACATTAGAGACAGTATTACACTTTAAACCACAATAATTTCTTTGAAATTCCGACTCCCCTCAACCTCTTCACCTTTTATCAACTTTTATCTTTTTCCTTTTGTTCCCGCCATGCGGGATTTGGCTTCGCCGAGCTCGCCTTCGGCTCGGTTCGTCGTTTCACTCCTCAATTTTTATAAGTCTCATTTTTGCTTTTGTGGTTTTTTTAATACATTTGATATGTGTTTCCTTAAGTGCTACTAAACTTAAAATTATGTTAGTAAGAACATTTGCCAGTTCCGTGAACGGAATTGATGCTGTGACAGTTACCATTGAAGTAAATGTGTCAAGGGGTATCCGTTTTTTTCTTGTCGGGCTTCCTGATGTTGCCGTTAAGGAGAGCCAGCAGAGAATTGAGTCGGCCCTGCGTTCTATTGGTTTTCACTGGCCAGGGAAGCAGGTAGTAATAAACATGGCCCCTGCAGATATCCGTAAAGAAGGGTCATCCTACGATCTTCCTCTTGCCATGGGAATCCTGGCAGCTGATGAAAAAGTGATCAAAGGTGAAATTGAATCGTATCTGATGATAGGAGAGTTATCCCTCGATGGTACGCTTCAACCGGTAAAAGGAGTCCTGCCCATTACCTTAAGAGCACGTGAAGAAGGATTTAAGGGAGTCATTGTCCCTTCAAAAAATGCACGGGAGGCTGCTGTTGTAAATGGACTGGATGTATATGGAATGGACAAACTCAACGAAGTTGTCGATTTCTTTAACGGCACGCGTAAATTCGATCCTGTAAAAGTGGACCTGCTCGAAATATTCTCAGGAGAGGCCAACAAATATGAGAGCGACTTTTCTGATGTCAGGGGTCAGGAAAATGTTAAAAGAGCGTTGGAGGTTGCTGCCGCAGGTCATCATAACCTGATAATGATAGGTCCTCCCGGATCGGGTAAGACTATGCTGGCTAAAAGATTACCGACTATCATGCCACCTCTGACCCTGGAAGAGGCGCTGGAGACTACTAAAATTCATTCGGTGGCAGGAAAGATTGATGATCATACGGCACTTATGACCAGAAGACCTTTCAGGTCACCTCATCATACAATCTCTGATGTCGCCCTGGTAGGAGGTGGTACTTTTCCCCAGCCGGGAGAAATATCGCTTGGACATAATGGTGTATTGTTTCTCGATGAGCTGCCTGAATTCAAACGTACCGTACTTGAAGTGATGAGACAACCCCTGGAAGACAGGGTAATAACTATTTCGAGAGCAAAATCAACCTGCGATTATCCTGCAAGTTTTATGCTTGTGGCAAGTATGAATCCCTGTCCCTGTGGTTTTCATAACCACCCCGAAAAAGAGTGTATGTGCACTCCGGGAATGGTACAGAAGTACCTGAACAGAATATCAGGTCCCCTGCTCGACAGAATAGATATACATATTGAGGTTGTCCCGGTTAATTATGATAAGCTGTCTGATTCCGGCAAAGTAGAAAAATCTGCTGATGTACGCGAAAGGGTTGTCAGGGCGAGAGAAATACAGACCAGACGCTTTGCCTCAATCAAAGGGATCTATTCAAATGCACAGATGACATCATCAATGCAGAGGAAATACTGTCAGCTGGATGAGGCAGGGGGCAGGCTTCTTAAAACAGCTATGGAGCTGAGAGGACTCTCTGCACGAGCTTATGACAGGATACTTAAAGTGGCAAGAACCATTGCTGATCTTGCTGATTCTGAAAATATTACAACCGAACATATCTCCGAAGCAATAAATTACCGTAACCTCGACAGAGAAGGTTGGGCAGGGTAAGAAAATGATAAAGGGGATTGGGCAAAGATAGACTCAAAAAAGACAGTTCCGTTAGCCACAACATACAAGTTCTGATGAAAAGTAACGAGGCTGCTGTGATTTTATCAACTGGAATAATATTAATATGATGCCAGAAAGATAATGCATAATTCCCTGGCCCAACTGCCATTCCGAAAGGGCTTACTGGTTCATAGGTTAAGACGAGTACTAAGCCAGATACAATTATTATTAACTCAGACAAGGAAACAGAATTGCTTTTTGTTCACCTGATAAAACAATTCTTGCTTAGCTAAGTTAAGGCCATCAATTTTTTAAATGTCTTATACCAGTTAAACAATTAGACACCTGCTGTCAAAATATTTAACGGACTAAGAATTATAATTAATAAAATATGTTGAAAAACAGTGTTTTGCGTTTATGGCATGATTTCTGAACATACACACTTTTTACCGTCAGGAGCGAATTAAATCGGAACCCGGTAAAGAAAAAGGTAAAATCAGGAAAATGACCAATAGGAAAGCTGTGGAATTGTTAAGGTATGAGTAATGACCCTCTATAGGTGGTTTTCTTAGCACATCAAGATTTATAAAATAAAAAGAAATGATTGCCATTGGCATTATATTATAATCAATTGCGAGTTGTGTATTAAGTGGCACATCAAACAAGTCTTCAGTGACGACATTACGAAACAAGAAATCATTTCATAGTTATGACAATCTTTTTCAAATCAGCAACCCGGAATTTTGTAAAAGGCATAAGCCTGAACCTTATAAATATTGTTGGAATTGGACTGGGTTTGACTATCACCACGTTGTGTTTTTTGCTGATACAATACGAATTTAGTTTCGATAAAAATTTTAAAAACATTAATAACATTTTCCGAGTTGTTCGTGAAGACCTGGACAATAACGGCAACATCACTTTTTCGCGCGGAACGTCAAGCTTACTTTCGCCCAGTGTAGCTGAAACATGTCCTGATGTTTTACATTCAGCCCGATATTTTAATAATGGTGTAGATGCTCACCAACCCAATTCTACCGATATCTTTAACGAACAATTTGCTATTGTTGATAAGGAATTTTTTGACATTTTTTCACTGAAATTTATTGAAGGAAATGCCCAAACATCGCTCTCAAAACCTTTTGGGGTGGTGCTTTCGCTCGAAACAGCCAACCGGATTTTTAAAGACAAAGATCCTCTAGGACAAACGCTGATCATTCAGGGTTTTTATTTTCAGGATAAGTTATTCGAGATTACCGGTGTAGTTGAGGATTTGCCCCTGAATTCGAGTATTTCTATTAACCTGCTGTCCACTGAAAGTTCGTTTCTACCGGAATGGCTATGGCGATCATGGCCCGAAACAAGTGGCTATCTACCTGTACAAACTTATATTCAAACGGAAGAAGGCGTCAATATTCCCGGACTAAATGATAAATTAAACGGATTGATAAAATTGCATTTTACCAACGAATATCAATCTAAAATAAAATATCACTTACAGCCACTTAAAAGAATTCACTTGTACTCAAACACTGATTACTCATTTGGGTCAGGAGGCAATATCAATTACATATATTTCTTCCTGAGCTTATCAATACTGATCATGACTCTCGTAATGATTAATTTCCTGAATGTATCAAACACTCTTTTTCAAAATCGGCTTATCGAAATCGGTATTAAGAAAACTTTTGGTTCTTCAGCATCAGGTTTTATTGTCAACTTTTTGATTGAAACGCTATTCCTTATTATTATTTGCCTGCCCATTACCTTTATCCTGGTTGGCCTGGCTATTCCGTTAGTCAACCAATCGGTCAACAGCAATATTACATTAAGTCTGCTTGTTAGTTCGTCGGTGTTTATCAGGTATCTGGTTTTAATAATCTTTACGGCTGTGGCTATAGGTATCATTCCGGCTTATCGGTTCTCATTAATGAAACCGGTGTTGCTACTTTCAAAACAGGTTAAGGTCAAAAGGAAGATATTCTCGCACAATATTTTGATGGTGGTGCAGTTTTGTATCGTTATTATCCTGATTATTTCGACCCTGCACATCAGAAAACAATTCAGTTATTTGACTCAAAAGGATTTGGGTTTTAATAAAGAGAATGTCATTATGGTGCCAATCCTGGGCAACGACCCAAGCCTGCGTAACCGTTGCGAAGAAGTAAAAGAGGCTTTCATGCAGAATCCCGATATCATTGCAGCAACCACTTCGCATGCTATTATTGGAATATTCGCCGAGAGGCACAGTGTAAAACCCAGCGGACACGAACCAATAGACATGCTGGGAATAGGGGTAGATGCAGACTACATCCCGTTTTTTGGTCTGAAAATAATCGAGGGTCGTAATTTTAAAAAGAACTCAACATTTGATGAAAGTTCAGTTATTCTGAATAAAAAAGCCGTTGATGTTTTAGGTTGGGATAATGCCGTGGGAAGGGCTTTCGAGTTTCGCGGAAGACAAGGACAAGTAATTGGAGTTGTCGATAATTTCCATATAAACGGACTTGAACAGGAGATAAAACCAGCCTATCTGCAAATCGAATTGCCTAAAAACTGGTTGGCACTAAAATATAAGGGAACCAATGTGAAAGAAATCAACCAATTCATTCAAGATAAACAAGTGGAACTTTCGCCTAACAGCATTCCGCAGTCCATTTACTTAGCCGATATTTTAATGAGTCAATACGGAAGGGAACAAATAACAATGCGGATTTTCGGAATTTTTTCTATCCTGGCAATTTTACTTAGTTGCATTGGACTATTGGGTATTGTGATGGAGGTTTGCCAAAGCCGGATTAAGGAAATCGGCATCCGAAAAATAAATGGTGCCAAAGTATCGGAAGTTATGATCCTAATAAACACCGATTTTATAAAAAGCATATCAATTTCCTTTTTAATTGCCATTCCCATTGCATGGTACACCATTCACCACTGGCTTGAGAGTTTTGCCTACAGGATCAATCTTAGTTTGTGGATTTTTGTCCTGGCCGGTTTGCTGGCACTGGTAATAGCACTTCTGACGGTTAGTTGGCAAAGCTGGATAGCGGCCAGGAGGAATCCGGTTGATGCCCTGAGGAATGAATAGTACTGAAATGCAGAAATCTGTTTTCTTGTATTTGGCCTTTCTGCTTGTTCTGGGTGATAATTATTTAATTAGTTAACTAATAGGAAGATCCTATTACCAAATATTAGCGTTGAGTATACTTATTTAAAACAGGTGTGTCAAAGGGACAAATAATATGCTAGTGGCAAGTATGAATCCCTGCCCCTGTGGTTTTCATAACCACCCCGAAAAAGAGTGTATGTGCACTCCCGGAATGGTACAGAAGTACCTGAACAGAATATCAGGTCCCCTGCTCGACAGAATAGATATACATATTGAAGTTGTCCCGGTTAATTATGATAAGCTGTCTGATTCCGGCAAAGTAGAAAAATCTGCCGATGTACGC
>CAZHRV010000178.1:0-2604 GCA_964535035.1 uncultured Rikenellaceae bacterium | reverse complement strand
ACCCGATCTGACTGTTATTGCCGGATTATTATAATCAATAGCAGTAAATGATTTTACTGGAAGACCATCTCTGAAAAAATAAACAGAAGCGATTATACCTCTTTCCTGATCAGTGAATAATGCGTCACAGTATTTTAAATTTTTTGGAAATCTGGGAATATCAATGTAATCATCATTGATTGAACGGACTTCAACTATACCATCAGTCGATGCAGACAATATACTCAATCCTCCTTTTGAGAATGAAACACTCCAAACAGTATCAGTATGATTTCTTAGAGTGTTGTAGTAGTCATACCTGTTTTTAACATTATTGTAGTACCAGATATTGATAGTACTATCTGACGATGCTGTAGCAATAAAGTAATTATTATCCGAGATGTCAACTGCATTTACACCCTTAGAGTGCTTTTTAAGTATTTGAATTAAGTTACCATTTATATCAAGTATTTCAACATCATTATCAGTTGATAGAAAGACAACATTATTATTGTTTGTGAATTGGAATATTTGTCTGGTATTCAGTTTATTAAAATCAGTCTTCCTTTCCAACTGCAATAATCCCTCTATAGTGTATATCTCCAGTATGCTATCACTGCTTACTGTGCCAATGAATTTATTATCGCTTGATATTTTAATATCAAGAATATGCGGATTGTTAACTGTAAATTTACTTATAAGATCTCCCTTTGTGTTCCAGATCATTATCAACGAGTCTCCATATCCATATATAAGACTGTTATCCCATGTACATGCAGCGAAATCAATTTTAACTGGTGCTGCATCAAAACTCAGGTTAAGTTCTTTTGCTTTTATTACCTGCAATGTGTCGCTGATATCTGATCCCAGGATACAGTTGAAAGCTTTAAGGAGAGCCTCTTTTGGCAGGACATCAGGAAAACTTCCCCATGCCGTGAATGCCAGGTTTAATCTTTCCACAGGATAGACTACCTGGGTTATTGATTTTATAGCTATATAATTGGCTTTTACCCTGATAATACGGCTATATGCAAAATATATAAGTATGCCAAATAGTGCAGCAAATAATACTGCTGAGACAGCAGTAAGCCTCCTTACTGTTTTAATCCTGGCTTTTATATGCATTCTGCTTTTTGAAATAAATTCCTTTATGTCGCTACTGAGGTTTAATAAGGTGTCATTTTTACCAATATATTTTAAGTCTTCATCTGAAAGAAGTACGTTTCGTTTTCTATAAGCTTGAAATGCTGCATCAATAAATTGTCCCAGCTCGAGGAGCTCCTTTTCGGCAATTGTGAATTTATCGTACACTTTTTCTGCCAGGGCATCATGCCTTAGCTCATACCTTTCGTTTTCATCCTTATCTCTTAATACCCTGAGGTTTACAAACGACTGGATCAGTTCCTTTACTTTATCAGATGATATTTCTTTTCCAAATGAGCGGATATTATCAATTGCCTCCTGCTCACTGGCTGGACGCTTAGTCCCTTTACCTGAGACGAATGCCTTGAGGACACTCATAGCAGTATCAGGATCTTCCATTAGAGAGATCTGTTCATCAAGAAAGCTTCCGAGGAGGTCGGAGACATCACCGGTTTTTTCAAGGAGGGAGAGGGTGAAATTCAGAGTGAGAGTAGGAGTGGGATTGGGAGTGGAAGATGACCCCCCTTTTGATTCCCCCCCAGGGGGGGGAAGAGACCCAACTGCTAAACGGAAGATTTTGTCGAGGAAGACCTGGAGGTAGGTTAGTTCAACATCTGTTTCGCCAGGACTTAGTTTTTCGAGGAGTGTTTCAGCAAAGCCTTCTTCAAGGGTTATATTGAATTTTTCACATGGTCCTTGAATTGCTTCAGTTGCATTGATATGCGACATTTTCTCTATACGTACCCTGTTTGAAAAGACTGTGGGTATATATTTTTCGAACTCGGTAATACCGGCCATGTACTCTTCGCGCATTACAAAGATTATCCGGCACTGGAGCTCTGACTCTGTTAATAATTTAACAATACTTATGAATGATTTTCTCTCTTCCCTGTCCCCGAAAATGAACAGTTCCTCGAACTGATCGAAGATGAAAAATACCGGCTTGTAATGATCAAGATATAAGGAGCGAACTCCTTTTTTGAAATCAGAAGGATTAGATAATTTACTTTGTTGTTTTGTAAGAGAAGCTGTACTTATAGCAGCAGCCATACTATTAATGATATTTCCACCACGTCTTACAACCAGCGGCAGCCAGTCGGTCTCCTGGAACTTGTTTGCAAGACCACAATGTATCAAAGAGGATTTCCCTGTCCCGGATACTCCATAAACTAGTAAAAGCTTGCTTTCAAAAACTTTTTGATATAACTCTTCAATCTCACGGTCGCGTCCGAAAAATATTTCGCGGTCGTCTTTGGTATAACTATCGAGAAATTTGAACGGGGATTTCATTATGTCTATAATCTGGTATATTGTCGGTGTAATAAAAGTACACAATAAATAGAATTCAGCTCAGTATAATCCATTTTGATTTTCAGTGTGCTTAGTTCTTAGTTGATATAATGAAAGGATGAACTTAAGGAATTTGTAAAAGAATTCAAATTGGTTTACCTTTATTATTCTGAAAACTTAACAAATATGTTA
>CAZHRV010000177.1:0-6805 GCA_964535035.1 uncultured Rikenellaceae bacterium | reverse complement strand
AAGTTCTGACTCTCCTTTGTGGCCTTTCTTATGACATAGTATCTTTCAATGAAGATATATGCCGCAATAAAAGAGAGTAGTATAATAGGTATCATCATCCACCCTCCCTTTATAGCGAAATCAAGTATCGTCAGGTCCATTTTGCCAGCGGTCTCAACAGGAGCTGTTACATCTTGTAAAATGAATTGTAAAAATCCCATATCTTATTTTTTATAATTTCGTTTTTGCAAATTAGCAAGTTTAAAATTCAAGTGTGAAGATATTAAAAAACGTATTTATAGAGTACTCTATTATATGCGGTTAATAACAAAGCCATATTATTTATTAACTACATACTGTTAAAAGAATGTAACAACCTTGTAATAATTACGGCTGTTTCGAAATTATCGGTTCCTCCTCCTTTTTTATATCTGAATTTATCTTCTTCCTGAAGAGGTCAGAAAATTTATCAAAATCCTTTTTGACGAAAACTCCGAATCCCTGAGTATAATCAGTTTGTCTTCCTGTGTAGGGGTTATTGAATCTGTTGAATACTTTGAATCTTATATTTTCGGTAAGTTTATATTCTATATCGAAGTCTCCTATCAACTGTTCGGTATTATCAGTCGATTCTCCGGGTCCCCTGACATCGAAATTTCCGTTTATTAGTACTTTATCGTTCAGCAACTGTGTTGAAAGAGCAAGTTGTACTTCATTGGAATTAAGATCTTTATAACCTGGCCGGTAAACAAATCCAATATCAAAATCATTGCTTATTTGCGATACCCAGTTGCTGAGCTGATTTGAAACCATTTCGGTGGTTGTTACAGTCATTGCTGACGTTCCACTTGTTGTGGCTGTAAGAGGTGATCCATACGTGGGTTCAGAATAGAAACTGTTCATGACAAGCAGATAGAGGAACTGCCGGCTTAGTTCTTCTTCGGTGGTTATCTTGCTCCTGAGGTAGGTTCTTGTAGCTTCATCTGCCATCGGGAGAAATATATCAAGGGCTACAACAGGGTTGAACAGGCTGCCAGACAGATTGATATGGCACTCAACAGGTATTCTTTCGTCATATCTTTCATCCTGAAGGATCTCATACAACGAGGCTTTTAATTTATATATAGCTTTTATGTTAATTTGAGCATTGTAAATATCTCCGTTGAAATTTATTGTTCCTCCATTTTCAACACTGAACGGTTTGTTGAAGATATTACCGAGAGTAAAGAGATAATCGCCATCTTCAATAATGTAATCTCCTGAAATTCTGAAACCTATTTTAGGTTTCAGGCTGATATTCAGATTCCCTGACCCGTGCCCCTTCATCACATCTCCTATTTTTGAATCGAAGATCAGTTGTACCTCTGCATCAGGTGTTACTTCAAGGTCAATATTCAGATCTACCTTTGTTTCCGAATCAGGTTTTTCAATGTTTTTTCCGGGTAAAATCCCCGGCTCGCCAACAGTATCATGATCTATGAACTTTATGTATGAATAATCCGATACTGTTTCACTTGTATTCAATGGAATATAGAACCTGGTATTTCTGTCGGTTTTTGCAGATATATCAAATGAGAGGATTGAAGCATTGTTTTTAATGGTCGTCACTCCTGTTGCGAATGCTGTCCCGTAAAATAATTCATTGTCCTTTGGTTTTGTGTTCAGAACCATTGTCTCATTTGTTGTGATCACGAGATCGGAGCGGTAATCTTTAAAATAGTTATGATTAACCGAACCATTCAGAAGAGCAATATTCCCCCTTTCATCAGTCATCCGTAAATCCTTGAATATAATTTTGTTCTTATCAAATCTTATAGAATCACTGAAAGTATATCTCGTCTGCAGGTAGTCTATTTTCACTGAAGCGTTCTCGACCATCAGAGCACCTTTGAGCGCCAGCTTGTTTGGTTCACCTGACAAATAAACCTTGCCTGTTGCTGTTCCTGTGATGCCGGATGCAAACACACTGAGCAGACGATTCATGGCATCAACTGGCAGCTTATCAGCCATGCCGTCGAGATTTATCCTCCTGGTAGCCGGATCGTATGATCCTGTAATGTCCAGCATTTTTACTCCGCCCAGATCATTCCCTGCATCTATATTTAATACTCTGTTCTCATGATCCCAGACCGATTTTACTGAAAGATCTCCGTAATCACTTGCAAGCATTGAGAATCTTTTTATTATGAGATCACTTTCCAGGAGAGGATTATTGTAGATATTTGTCAATACTATTTTGCCGTTAAGGTCTCCCTTTATTCCCAAAGATATTTTGTCGGAGTCATTTTTCTTTCCTGCAATGAAACTAAAAGAAGAAATATCTATTTCTTTGAATTTAATGTTTAGAGTGTCGGCAGGATCTTCAGATATAGTGCCATCAATCAGGTAGTAATGGTCTTTATTTCTGATACTCAGACTATTGATATTGATTGAGGTAGAATCCAGAGCAACAAGCGAGCGGCTTATTTTCCATAAATTATCGCGGGTATAAATAGCTGCTGAATCTATATCAATTAAAAGAAACGGATCATTATTTATATTATTCATGATTATACCCCTTGCATTGAAATTTCCCCTGTTGAGTATTTTCTCCTCATTATCCCAGTTAAGGTTAAAAAGCAGAGTATCCGACATTGAATTAAGATTAACCGTAAATCCTTCAAGATCAGATTGTCCCAGTAAATTTAGTGAAGAACTTTCTAATTCTAAATAGAGTCCCGGTACAATAAGGTTCCCTTCCAGAGACAGGTCATGGAAGGTATTGTTTCTTATACTAAGGGCTTTTGCTTCCCCCTTTATCTTCATTATACTGTCTGTGAATATTGAACCATTCAGATAGCTTTTTTCAGAGATGAGGAGTCCTGTCTTGAAAAAATTATTCAGTTTATCAGTGTTTTTGAAGTTGATATTGAATGTGAAATAATTGGGTAAATCATCATTTTCTGGAACAGGCATGGTAAAATGAGACGGCATAATTGAAGTCAGAGTCTTTTTAAACATTGTTATCAGACCGCTGAAATCGTAGTACCCTCTCAGATCGGCATCAATGTAGTCGGTCCGGAGGCTGATTGCAGGGAGCTCATTTTCTATGAAGGTTTTCATTGAGAAGTTATACAGCTCGATGGTATTACCAAATTTTTTCAGACTCGAATTAAGAAGCTTGATCTCGCCCTCAACATTATCAATATTACTTCCTTTAATGTTAGCTGTCAGCAGCATTGACAGTGATGCAGTGGTATCATTTTTATCGAAATTAAGCCTGTGAAGATCAGCGTTTGCCAGGTTCAGGGTGAAATCAAATTCGGGCAGTTCTCTGTTGAAATTGAACATCCCCAGAATATCCATTCTGATATTGTTTTCAGAGATATTAACACTGCCATCCCAGGTCTTTTCGGTAAAAGAGCCGTTTAGTCCAATATTGCGGTATTCATAATTATTTATTTCTATGCTGTCGATAAGTCCTGACAGTTCACCTGAGAACTTTTTCAGAGAATATGCGACTCCGTCAACATTGGCATTCATGCTGAGGTTTCCTACCATTTCAGGTTGTTCTATAAGGTAACCCAGGGCTATATCGCTTCCTGTTATAAGACCATTTACCCTGAATCTGTTTGATTCTTCCGGTCTCATTGAAATGTCAGTTTTCAATAAACCCTGATCTGACCGGATTTTGACATATGCGACAAAATCGGTTGTGAAACCGGTAAAGGTTCCGTCGAACGAAATAGCGCCAAGCTTATGGATAAAATCGGGAAGTTTCACAGGTCCATTGCCGGGAATGTTTATTTTTTCAATATCATCTGCACTGGATCTGAAATCATTAACACCGAAATAGATGAAAGAGTTTTCAATCTCTGGGAGCCCTGAGAAATCAAAATCACAGTCGAGATACGTACTGTCAAGACAGGATACTTCTATATTCCTGCCTCTTAATTCAGATATTGTTCCCAGGATTTTACCTGATAGCCAAACCGATTCATTCATTCCGCTGACAAAGGGAGCAAAATACTGCAGATCGGAAAGGCTGACCAGCGATCTGTCAAGCAAAATATCGAGCCGGACATCACTGATGAAATTTCTGAAAGAAGAAAGTGAATCAACTTTCATACCTGCGTGCGAGATATTCAAAATTGTGCTGTCGCAATCCAGGAAAATGGAATTGAAGCGGATATAATTTCTGGAGAGGATAAGACCGCTGTTCATTCTCTTTACCTTGAATCCTACGGATTCCCTGAATCCCAGGTTATAAATATTGAAAGTAGTTGTGTCATTTTTTATACTAAAGCCCTCAATAATGCAGTTGATATCTGAAAGATGAAGATTACTGAGATCTAAAGGGGCTTTACTCTTGGCATTATTATTATTATTATTTACAATCGAAAACCTTGCATTGTTGATATCAATCTGATTTATGGCGATTGCGGCTTTTTCTTTTTTTAGTGTATCTTTTCGTGTCCGCAGCTTATCAATGTACCTCATTATGTTAAGAGTTCCGGCAGAGTCCGCTGTAAAAGCAACAACAGGACTATCAATGATTACCCTTCGTAGCTTAAAAGCTTTTTTCTTAAAATCAATTCTTCTTATGCCGGCTGAAATTTTTTGAGAATAGATAAGCGTATCATTATTCTGGTCTTTTATCAGTATGTCGTTCATGTACAGCCTGTTAAAGAATTGGAATTCGACCTTCCCTATTGTTATCGACGATTTTATCTCTTCCGAGATATGATCAGTGATCCTTTTGACAAGCATTGTTTGCACCACAGGCATTCGCAGGATAAAATAGAATATGGTCGGAAGAGCTATGATTATCCCGAGGAAAATGACAATATACTTAACTGATTTTTTAATACTTTTGACCTTTTTGTAACGGTTAAAAAATCATAGATCAAAATAACCTAAAATATACCGAAAATCAAAGCATTCATGCCAGTAACAATTTTAGCCATAGAGTCTTCGTGCGATGACACTTCCGCAGCTGTGATCAGAGATGGATATGTTCTTTCCAACCTGATAGCCGGGCAGGAGGTACACAGGTCATATGGAGGAGTTGTACCTGAGCTTGCATCCCGGGCTCACCAGGCAAACATTGTTCCTGTCATCGATCAGGCTTTAAAACAGTCAGGAACAGTCAGGAGTGATATTAGTGCAGTGGCTTTTACCCGCGGGCCGGGACTACTGGGATCTCTTCTTGTTGGTGCTTCATTCGCGAAGGGATTTGCGCTTTCACTGGGCATTCCTCTGATCGAAGTTAACCATTTACAGGCACATGTGCTGGCACATTTTATAAGGATAAAAGGCCGGGAAAAAAATGTCCCTTCTTTTCCTTTCCTGTGTCTTCTTGTTTCAGGAGGCCATACCCGTATAATCCTGATGAAAAGCTACCTTGATATGGAGGTTCTGGGAAATACCATAGATGACGCAGCCGGTGAGGCATTTGACAAATGTGGTAAACTGATGGGTTTCCCTTATCCTGCAGGGCCGGAAATAGACGGGCTGGCAACTGAGGGAAACAGAAAAGCTTTTGTATTTGCAAAGCCGTCAGTGAAAGGCCTCGATTTCAGCTTCAGCGGATTGAAAACCAGTTTTCTCTATTTTCTCAGGGATAGGATGAAGGAGGATACTGACTTCATTGAGAAGAACAAAGCAGATCTTTGTGCTTCACTCCAGGATACAATAGTAAACATACTTGCCGCCAAACTGGTGAAAGCCGCATTGGAAACAGGGATAAGACAGATTGGTATTGCAGGGGGTGTGTCAGCAAATTCAGGTTTGAGAGAAGCCGTCAGGGCAGAGGCGGAAAAGAGGGAATGGGATCTCTTTATTCCGGCTATCGACTTTACAACCGATAATGCTGCAATGATTGGAATTACTGGTTATTATAAGTATCTTAGGGGAGAGTTTGCCGGACAGGACATTGCTCCGCTTGCAAGATTATGACCTGATAACAGGCTCATCACTGATATGATCCATGAAATAGAAGCAAAAAAGCTGGGAATTTCCATTAATAACTTCAATGATCCTTCATTTGACAGGTTTAATAATTGAAGAATTTATTTTATTTATTTAAATTGGGAGCAAATAATTCTAAATGCAGGAACTAAGGATTTCACCGGGAAAGAATTCACCAGAAATAATATTGAATCCCGAGGGTTCACTTCAGATCAGCGGGCGTTCAATACATGAGAATGTGGCTGAATTCTTTGAACCTGTCGAAAACTGGATAAACTCTTATGTTGAAGAGCCGGCAGAGCTGACCCGGGTTGATATGAACCTTGAATACTTAAACAGCGCAAGCGCCAAGGTATTCATTCATCTGCTGGAAATGCTGAAGAGGGTCGCTCTGAAAAACGGAAGGTGTGTCTATAACTGGTATTATGAAGAGGGTGACGAAGATATTCTAGAAAGGGGAGAATACTTTTCTATAATCCTCAGGGTACCTTTCAATTTCATTAAGATCGGCGAATCTTTCTGAATACGGGAAAAAAAGAAATAATGTCTTTCCTTCGTGTTCCTTTATGCACTAAGGATCATAAAGGGTAATACTATTCAGCCAGCGGATCATTCACGCAACCCATGAAGATAATGGAATTGGTTGTAGTCTCTCTGATTATGTAAATGAATGGATGATCTGTATTGAAAACGAGAGGTTCGGATGGCATTGATGATAATTCTATTATAACAACTGTTGCCGCAGCAGCCTCTGTTCCCTCCTCATTAGTCTCGATAAATGCCTGGTGAATGACATCCTGAATATTAAGGTCGGTATCTGCAATATTTGTGAAATCAGCACCCGGCCAAAAGGCTATTCTCATTCCCATATCAGATA
>CAZHRV010000176.1:0-13047 GCA_964535035.1 uncultured Rikenellaceae bacterium | reverse complement strand
AAGGATACCAATGTCTAATTTCACCTTCGATAAGAATGATATCCTCAATGACCCGTCAATAAATCTTGTTGTAGAACTTATTGATGATGCTGATGCTGCATACAAAATAGTAACAACGGCAATGAAAAAAGGCAAGAATGTGGTTACAGCCAATAAGGTGATGGTGGCAAAACATTTCCGGGAGCTTGTGCAAATGCAGGAAAAGTATAAGGTATCGCTCTTGTATGAGGCTTCTGCAGGAGCAAGCATTCCGATCATAAGAAACCTCGAGGAATATTATGATAATGAACTGTTATACTCTTTAAGAGGTATTCTTAACGGTACAACAAATTATGTCCTTACCCTTATGCACAACCAGGGAATCGATTATAATGTTGCCCTGAACGAGGCCAGGGAAAAGGGATTTGCCGAATCAGATCCGACACTCGATGTTGACGGATGGGATCCGAAGTACAAGTTGTGCATTATAACCGGTCATGCATACGGTCTCTTCCTTGAACCATCAGAAGTGTTTCACTATGGCATCAGGACAATTTCGAAGTTCGATATTCAGTATGCAAAGGAAAAGGGTTTAAAAATTAAACTCGTTCCCTTTGTGGGTAAAACAAATGAAAATACTATTACAAGCTTTGTCCTTCCACGATTTATCTCTCCTGATAAATATCTTTATAATGTTGACAATGAATATAACGGGGTGATTACTGAAGCGGCATTTGCCGACAAGCAGTTCTTCTCCGGCAAGGGTGCCGGCGGCCATGCCACAGGAAGCGCAGTTCTGTCGGATATTTCTGCCAACTCATATGGATACAGGTATGAATATAAAAAGAACCTCCAGGGAACTGTTACTGATTATACCCGTAACTTCAGAATTGAAATCTATCTGAGATATAATAGAGAAAAGGACAGGGATTTATTTGGTTTTGAGGAAGTCTCGGAATACTTTTGCGGCAAATTATACAAGTATGCAATCGGCATTGTAAACCTTGAAAGATTATACACATTAAGAGAACAACTTCAAAAAATGGATGTTTTTATAGTAAATACGGGAAGAAAGGGGATAAATTGACCCCCCTTACCCCCCTAAAGGGGGGATAATTCAGAATAAAAAATGAGAACTTCATTAGAAGATATTATCCAACAACGTATTCTGGTCCTTGACGGTGCCATGGGTACAATGATCCAGAAGCAAAAACTCCGGGAGGAAGATTACAGGGGGGAGAAATTTAAGGATCACCCGAAGCCGCAGAAAGGAAATAATGATCTGCTGTCACTCACAAAACCTGAGATAATCAGTAATATTCATAAGGGTTATCTTGAAGCCGGGGCAGATATCATTACCACTAACACCTTCAATTCCAACAGGATATCCATGGCCGATTATGGTATGGAGGAGAATGTTTACGATATGAATTTCCAGTCGGCAAAACTTGCCATGGAGGCAATTGCCCGTTACAAAAATTCAAAGGAGCCGCGGGAACATTTTGTAGCCGGAACCCTCGGGCCAACAAATCGTACTGCATCAATGTCTGCCGATGTAAATGATCCGGGAGCACGTTCAGTGACATTTGATGACCTGGTCAAAGCCTATTCTGAACAGGCTTCTGGTCTTATCGATGGAGGTGTTGATATCCTCCTCGTTGAAACAATTTTTGATGTCCTGAACTGTAAAGCTGCTCTTTTTGCTATTGATACAGTTCTTGAAGAAAAGAAAATCCGCCTCCCTGTTATGGTGTCGGCAACAATTACTGATGCAAGCGGAAGGACTCTTACAGGACAGACCCTGGAAGCATTTCTTGTCTCAGTATCACATTTCCCTCTTTTCAGTATTGGACTTAATTGTGCTCTGGGAGCAGATCAGCTGAGGCCTTTTGTAGAAGAATTATCCGCAAAGTCAGGTTTTTATCTTTCTGTCCACCCTAATGCGGGACTGCCAAACCAGTTTGGTGAATATGACCAGTCGGCAGAATACATGGCTTCAGTGACTGAAGATTTCATGAAAGAAGGGTGGGTGAATATTATCGGAGGTTGCTGCGGGACAACCCCTCTGCATATCAGAAAGATTGCAGCGGCAGTCATGAAATACAGTCCCAGGAAAAAGCCCGTAATAACCAGATATACAAGGCTCAGCGGACTGGAGGCATTAACAATAACTCCTGAAACCAATTTTGTGAATATTGGCGAAAGAACCAATGTTTCCGGTTCCAGAAAATTTGCCGGGTTAATCCGGGAGGAAAAATACAGTGAGGCGCTGGCAATAGCACGCAACCAGGTCGAGGGAGGGGCACAGATCATCGACATATGCATGGATGAGGCAATGCTCGACTCCGAAAGAGCAATGGTGAAATTTGTAAATCTTATTATGTCGGAGCCCGATATTGCCAGGCTGCCCCTTATGATTGATTCATCTCAGTGGAATGTTATAGAATCAGCCTTGAAATGTATCCAGGGTAAATCTGTTGTCAACTCGATAAGCCTTAAGGAGGGCGAGGAGATATTTCTTCAGCATGCCAGTCTCCTGCGGAAATATGGCGCTGCAGCAGTGGTAATGCTTTTCGATGAAAAAGGACAGGCTGACACATATGAACGCAGAATTGAGGTTGCTGAAAGATCTTATCATCTGCTGGTGAACAAACTGGGATTCCCTCCCGAGAACCTTATTTTTGACCCTAATGTGCTGGCTATAGCAACCGGTATTAAGGAACATAATAATTATGCAGTTAATTTCATCCGTACTGCTTCGTGGATAAAGGAAAACCTTCCTTATGCAAAAGTCAGCGGGGGTATAAGCAATCTCTCATTTTCATTCAGGGGCATTGACAGGATTCGTGAAGCAATGCATTCTGTGTTCCTTTTCCATGCAATAAAAGCAGGACTTGACATGGGTATTGTAAATCCCGGCATGTTACAGGTTTACAGTGAAATACCTTCGGATTTACTTCAGCTTACAGAGGATGTGGTACTGAACCGCAGGAAAGATTCAACGGAAAGGCTGGTAAAATTTGCTGAAAACCTCAGGAACGAAAACACGAAGGTTGAAAAAAGCGATGAGTGGAGGTCACTGCCCGTAACAGAACGCATTAAACATTCACTGATAAGAGGTCTTGATGAATATATAGAGACGGATGTTGAAGAGGCACGTTCACTTTACTCCAGGTCTCTTGAAATAATTGAGGGACCCCTGATGGGCGGCATGAATGAGGTTGGTGATCTTTTCGGGTCGGGAAAGATGTTCCTTCCTCAGGTGGTAAAAAGTGCCCGTGTAATGAAGAAAGCCGTATCAAAGCTGGCTCCCTATATAGAAAAGGAGAGTGAAAGTGATGAGAAGAAAACAGCCGGAAGGATTTTGATGGCAACAGTAAAGGGCGATGTACATGATATCGGCAAAAATATTGTCGGAGTTGTTCTGTCATGCAATAACTATGAGGTGATAGATCTGGGAGTAATGGCCCCTTCAGATAAGATCATCGATACTGCAATAAAGGAAAAGGCCGATTTTATTGGCCTCAGCGGATTGATCACACCTTCGCTTGAGGAAATGGTGCATGTTGCTTCCGAAATGGAGCGCAGGAAGCAGACTCTTCCCCTGCTTGTCGGCGGGGCAACAACATCTGAAATCCATGCTGCAGTAAAGATCGAACCTGTCTATTCCGGTCCCGTGATCCATGTAAAGGATGCCTCCAAAGCAGCAGGAGTCCTTGCCGCGCTTAACGGTAAAGATTATAGTCAGTATGTATCTTCAGTTGCACATAAGTACTTGAAACTGAGGGAAGAACATGATTCCAGGAGTGAAAAACGAAAACTGCTTACAATAGTTGAGGCAAGGGAAAACAGATTCTTCACGGACTGGAACACTCTGAATATCTTTAAACCACTAAAACCGGGTCATCATGTAATAAATGAAATTGATCTGAAAGAGCTTCAGAAATATTTCGACTGGACATTCTTCTTCTTTGCCTGGAAACTGACAGGAAAATACCCGGCTATATTCAATGATCCGGTAAAGGGCAGCGAAGCGAAGAAATTGTTCGATGATGCACAATACTACTTAAATGAAATAATCAACAGGAAGATTATTAACGCTCAGGCTGTCTTTGGTCTGTACCCTGCTGTTTCCACAGGTGATGATATTATCGTTTCCCCGGACAGGACAAAGAGAGGAGTTCCTGCAATATTAAGGTTTCTGAGGAACCAGGAACAGAAAGAAAAAGAAATCCCCAACCTTTCCCTTGCCGATTTCATTGCTCCGGAGTCATCAGGTAAGACCGATAATCTTGGACTATTTGTTGTGACAGCTCATATTGATGAGGATTCACTTAAGAAGTATAAGGATGATGATTATGCCATTATCATGATACGGATTTTAAGCGATCGTATTGCCGAAGCATCTGCAGAGTGGCTGCATGAAAAAATACGCAAGGAATACTGGGGATATGCAAAGGATGAAAACCTGACTGTGGAGAATATGCTGGCGGTAAAGTACAAAGGGATCAGACCGGCCCCCGGCTATCCTGCATGTCCGGATCACACTGAAAAACGCATCCTCTTTGACCTCCTTAATGCAGAGGAAATGATAGGCGTTAAATTGACAGAGAATTTTGCGATGTCTCCGCCAGCTTCGGTATGCGGTTATATTTTCTCGCATCCTGCCTCATCATATTTCAATATCGGGAAGATCGGCAAGGATCAGCTGGAAAATTATGCTTCAAGAAAGAACATGACAGCTGATGAAGCGGCAAAATGGCTTGCTCCCAACCTATAATATACTAATAATGAGCGTAATAGATAAGATAAAGAATTCTAAGGGCCCCTTGTTTACCTTCGAACTGCTTCCTCCTCTCAAGGGGCATAGCATTGAAAGGGTCTATAAAGCAATTGACAGGTTGATTGAATTTCAACCTGCATATATTAATTTCACAACTCATCGTAATGAGATAACCTACAGGGAGAGGCCTGACGGGCTTCTTGAGAAAAGGGTGACGAGGCTGAGGCCCGGAACCATTGCCCTTGCGGCAGCAGTAAAATATAAGTATAATATTATTGTTGTGCCGCATATCCTTTGCGGCGGATTTACCAAAGAAGAGACTGAAAACGTACTCATTGAAATGAATTTCCTGGGCATTGATGATGTCCTTGCCCTGCGGGGAGATCCACAGAGAGGCACCAGGACCTTTATCCCCGAAAAAGAGGGTCACTCTCATACTTTTAAACTTGTTAAGCAGATCATCAATATGAATCACGGAAAATATCTTGAAGAGACTCTTATTGATACTACTCCCACCAATTTTTGTGTCGGGGTGGCAGGCTACCCTGAGAAGCATATTGAAGCACCCAACATTCAAACCGATCTTGAGTACCTGAAGCAAAAGGTTGAAACCGGAGCAAGTTATATCGTCACACAGATGTTTTTTGATAACAGCAGGTTTTTAAGGTTCAGGGATGATTGCAAAAAAACAGGTATTAATGTTCCGGTTATCGCAGGATTGAAGCCAATATCAAATCTTAATGATATTAACCTTTTACCGCAAACCTTTCATATTGATGTACCAAATGATCTTGTTACTGCAATACGAAAATGCAAAACCGATAAAGAGGCCAGGGAAGTTGGAATAGAATGGACAACTATGCAATCAAAAGAGCTTATCAAAGAAGGTGTGCCGGGACTTCATTACTATACGCTCGGACGATCAGATAATATTGCAAGGATAGTGAAGGCAGTGTTTTGATCCCCTTCCGCTTCGCGGAATGCCTCCTAAAGGGGGCTTAAAACCCAAATGTTTATTTGTCAGTTCGTTACGAATGATTTATGAGGGTGTTTCAAAAGGCACCACCTCCCCCTAACCTTTCGGTCAGGGTACTCCTCCTCTGAAGAGGAGGAGAAAGTTAAATATTATAAATCAGCACTTTCCCCTCCTTTTTAAAGGCTACCCTTTATACACATCTAAAGCAATTTCTTAAAAAGACATCCTGAATGTCAGAGGGAGATTCCTCATTCATCCTCCTTCGTCGGATTCATTCGGAATCTCCCTCAAACATTCGAAATTCAACTTAATTGTTATTCTGTAAAAAACCATTCCTGACGAATTAAAGAAGCCTGATCACAAACGTAACAGTGGTTATTCGCCCCTAAATTCTTCCAGCGTTATCAAAGATGTGTATAAAGGGTAGTTTTAAAGGAGGGGTGTCATGCCCGAAGGGTCATGACGGGGTGGTTTTTTCATCTTTTGATACAGCCTCGGGGGGTAAAAGAACAGCAAGGTGGTTGGGGGTATCAAATACCAAATGTTTTCTTTATTTTAACTACATAATCGAGCTTCTCCCAGGCAAAGAATTCGACTTTTTTCATCCAGACCTTTTTACCGTTGCCATTGACTATCCCGGGTTTACCGCCCGGAATCTCATAATAAACCTTCACATTCCCCGTGTAATGATCCCGGCCGAAATGTCCGTATGATGCTGTAGGGTAGAATACCGGGTTTTTAAGTCCAAACCGTTTTATTATTGCAAATGGCCTCATATCAAAAATATTGTTTACTTTACGGGCTATCTCTCCGTCATTCAATATCTTCCCCCTGCTGTCTTTTACATGAGCTGTTCCGAATGTATTCACATAGAGTCCGACAGGTTGTGCAACACCTATAGCATAAGCCACCTGTATCAGTACCTGGTCGCTAACACCCGCCGCCACAAGGTTCTTGGCAATATGACGCACTGCATAAGATGCTGATCTGTCAACTTTTGATGAGTCTTTCCCGGAAAAAGCTCCTCCTCCATGGGCACCATGACCTCCGTAAGTATCGATAATGATCTTCCGGCCGGTAAGTCCTGTATCTCCATGCGGGCCTCCTATAACAAATTTACCTGTCGGGTTGACAAGAAGTTTCATATCATCCCTGAATAGTTTTTGTGCTCTTGCAGGAAGTGATCTCTTCACCCTTGGAATGAGTATCTCCTGCAGATCCTCCCTGATTTTTTTCTGCATGGCTTTTTCTGCACTCTTTTCAGCAGCATGCGATTTGTTCTTTGGCAGAATAAATTCATCATGCTGGGTGCTGATCACTATTGTATCTATCCTGAGAGGCTTGTTATTGTCGTCATATTCTATTGTGACCTGTGATTTTGAGTCCGGTCGCAGGTATTTCATCTGCCTGTTTCCATGGCGTATGACTGCAAGCTCCCGTAAAAGAATATGGGCCAGTTCAATACTCAGCGGCATATAGTTATCCATTTCCCGGCATGCATATCCGAACATCATCCCCTGGTCGCCTGCTCCCTGCTCTTCGGGTTTATCGCGAAGTACACCCTGACGTATGTCGGGTGATTGTTCGTGGATCGTGGAGATCACCCCGCATGAGTCACAATCAAAACGGTATTCTGCTTTAGTATAACCTATCTTACGGATCACGCCGCGGGCTGTTTCCTGGACATCAACCCAGCCTGCTGTCTGAACTTCTCCTCCGCAGACTACCAGACCGGTTGTTACAAATGTCTCACAGGCAACTTTGGAGTCGGGATCCCATTTAAGAAATTCGTCAAGCAGCGCATCCGATATCTGATCGGCTACCTTGTCGGGGTGTCCCTCTGAAACTGATTCTGAAGTAAAAAAATATCCCATAGCTGGTTATTTAAGTTTGAAGTGCCTTAAGTACTTAAAGTACTTAGAGTTATTTTACCTATTATGTATATTATTTTAACTTTAAGTACTCAAAACTCTAGCTCACTCTAAGTACTTAACATCTGATGGGAAGATTGGTCGATAGAAAAATGGAATAATCTGCATTTTAGCATTTTTTCCTGTGGTTGCAATCAGCGCAAATCTTTCCACCAGATAATTATGGCACAAAGCAAATAAAAAAATATGGAAAACAAAAATATTATTCGCGGGTAAGGTGCCGGAATACCTCTTCGAGGTTACTTTTCTCTTTTTGTAGTGACAGGACTGTCAGGTTATTGGCGACAGCAAAAGCAAAAAGAGCCGGGCGGATATCTTCCTCTCCTTCAGCTTCAATATGCCACAGGCATGTTTTTAACTGTCGGGCATTAACAACATTCCTGAGGCTTTTCAAGGCATTTTCTTCAGGGTCCCTGTCAAATTCCACATGGATTATCTGCCTGTGTTTCTTTATTACTTTATAAATATCGCTTTTCTTCTCATCAGCTACTATAATTCCTTTGTCAATAATTATTACCCTGTCGCAGATTGCCTCCACCTCCTGCATAATATGAGTTGACAGCAGGATTGTTTTTTCCTTGCCGGCATCCCTGATCATGTTCCGTATCTCAATTATCTGGTTCGGGTCGAGACCGCTTGTTGCCTCATCAAGTATAAGAACACCGGGATCATGTATAAGAGCCTGAGCCAGGCCAACTCTCTGCCTGTAACCTTTTGAAAGGGATCCTATTCTTTTTTCCTGTTCGGCAGCCAGTCCGGTTATCTTTATAATATTATCTATCTGTTTTTTTACTGAGTTTGTCTTCTTATACATTGAAGCAACAAATCCCAGGTATTCCCTCACATACATCTCAGGATAGAGAGGATTATTTTCGGGCAGATATCCAATATCGCTTTTTATTTCCGGATCATCAGATGAGATGTCGATTCCGTTTACAAGTACTGAACCTGAGGTTGCAGGAATGAATCCTGTAATTATTCTCATCATGGTTGTTTTACCTGCTCCGTTAGGGCCGAGAAAAGCGACGATCTCTCCTGTATTAACTTCAAAAGAGACGTTATTGAGAGCTTTCTGTTCTCTGTAAAGCTTTGTAACTCCCTGTACTACAATGGACATAATTCTGTGATCCTGTAATAAAAGCAGCTGCTAAGATAGTACAAGTGCTTTTCTTTAACAAGGTTGAAACGAATTTGGGGCTGTCTCAAAAGTACAATTTATTGTTTTACTGAATCCCTCTCCAACTCTCCCCTTAAACGATAAGGGGAGGGTGTAAAACATTGTTATTAAGCATTTTTCACCCCTTCCCTCACTGCTTACAGCAATAATTGCAATCTTTGCAGTATCGCCGGAAAGGATCAGTCGCCCCAGCCGCCCATAAACTGAGCTGACTTTGCAAAAGAGACTCTTGGATTTACACAGCAAACCGGTATTTTGGAGCTGTTGGCAATAATATATTGTTCGGATGCTCCTACCATATAGTCAGCAAATGTTATGTTCTTAGTGGTTACAATAAGTATCAGGTCAGCGTTAATCCTCACTGCAAAATCAATAGTCTGCTGTGCAAAATTGCCTCTGGAAATCTCATGGATCTCATATTCTATATTATTCTGAATAAGATACCTTATGGCAAAATTGAGGTTAATCTTGATTCTTTTAATAAGGCTTGGGTCTGTGGCGGAAGTGACCAGAATATGAATTTTTGAATCAAGGTACTTACCCATGAAGATCGCCATTTTAGTTTTTTCCTTGTTCTCCCTTCTGAAATCAACGGGGAATACTATATCATGATACTTCTCCTGGTCAGCAGGCGGATCCTGAATAACAATAAACGGCACCTTTGATTTAACGATAACCTTCAGGGCCCAGCTGCCTGTAAGCTTCTGCATACCTTTCATGCCGTGCGTTCCCATCACTACAAGGCTCGCATCCTTTTCATTCACGAATTCAGCTATAGCTGAAAAAATGCTTCCTTTTTTGATCTCAGCGGCGATAGTCAAATTGTATTTCTTGCTGTTCTCTTCAGCCACATGCTGCAGCATGACTTTTTTTTCTCCTTCTAAATTGGCTTTAATCCCGGAATCAACAATATGAAGCAGACACACATCATTTCTTACCATTCGGCTTATCTTCACGGCATGTGCAAGAGCATGATCAGCAACGGGAGTAAAATCCCATGGCACAACAATAAGTTTCTGTCTCTCATCCATAATTGCAATAAATTATCAAATAATACTCAAAGTTATTCAGATTTTACCAATTTTCAAATCATTTGGTAAAGGTGGTTTCCGTTTTATTATGTTAAAAACTCAGGAAAGAGCAAATTATTTCATGTGTAAATAAATTTGTTTTAAAAGGTCACATAGCCTGTCCCGATTTATCGGGAGAACCCACATGTTGAGAAATATTTTCATTTTTATTTGTCCCGCCATTGCGGGATGTGGGTTTCAGAAAATGTAAAATAACCTGAAAAATAGTCCCGTATTGCTCAATAATGATGCCATTCCGATAAAAAAACGTTAAGTTATAACGATTCATCTTGCATTGCTCAGCATAAATGGACTTTAACGATCAACAATTTATTATTTTTGCAGTGCAATATTTGACATAATGATGAAACGGACAAAGATTAAAACGTTATTATCCTCAGCCATTAAAGGTACAGATGTCCTGGTGAAAGGGTGGGTCAGGACAAAAAGGGGAAACAGGAATATTTTTTTTATTGAGCTAAACGACGGATCGACCATAAAAAACATACAGGTAGTTGCCGAAGCTGATCTGTTTGAAGAGACCCTTTTAAAGGAAATAACGACCGGAACATGTCTTGCTGTCACAGGCAAGCTGGTTGAATCGCAGGGTGCGGGACAGAATGTTGAGATCGCTGCAGCTTCCATTGACCTTCTCGGAAAAAGCGATGCCGATACATATCCGCTTCAGAAAAAGGGACACTCAATGGAATTCCTCAGGGAGATCGCTCATCTTCGTCCGAGAACAAATACATTCAGTGCGGTTCTGAGAATAAGACATGCCATGGCATTTGCCATACATAAATATTTCAATGATAAGGGCTTTTTCTACCTTCATACGCCAATCATTACAGGAAGCGATGCCGAAGGCGCAGGAGAGTTGTTTCATGTTACCAGCTTCGATCTTGGAAACATACCGCGTACGGAATCCGGAGCTGTTGATTTCGGCAGTGATTTTTTCGGGAAACCTGCAAATCTTACAGTTTCCGGCCAGCTTGAAGGAGAACTTGGAGCACTGGCACTCGGAGATATTTATACATTTGGCCCGACATTCAGGGCAGAGAATTCAAACACGCCCCGCCATCTTGCCGAATTCTGGATGATTGAACCCGAAATGGCATTTTATGACCTAAACGATAATATGGACCTTGCCGAGGATTTTGTAAAGTACCTCATCAGGTATGCACTTGATAATTGCACCGAAGACCTGGAATTCCTGAATAAAATGATCGACAAGGGATTGCTGGACAGACTCAAGTTCGTCATTGACAACGAGTTTGTCCGGACTACATATACCGGAGCCGTGAAGATACTTGTCGAGTCGGGAAAGAAATGGGAATATCAGGTCGGCTGGGGCAAGGACCTGCAGGCTGAACATGAGAGATACCTTGTTGAGGAGCATTTTAAAAGGCCGGTGATACTGACCGATTATCCGAAGGAAATCAAGGCATTTTACATGAAACAGAACGATGACGGAAAGACCGTAAGAGCTATGGATGTGTTGTTTCCCGGTATCGGGGAGATTATCGGAGGTTCGCAGAGAGAAGAAGTATATGAAAAGCTGCTGACTCGGATCAGGGAGTTAAAGATCCCGGAAAAAGATCTCTGGTGGTACCTTGAAATAAGGAGATTCGGGACAGCTCCTCACAGCGGATTTGGTCTGGGTTTCGAGAGGATGATACAATTCATAACAGGCATGGCTAACATCCGTGATGTAATACCATTCCCGCGGACACCAAAAAACGCAGAATTTTAAAAATATCATTTCGTTATATTACGTAAAGCAGGAGGATGTTAAAGCAGAAGTTACAGCAGAAATTGCTTCAAAAGCTTTCCCCGCAGCAGATCCAGATGATAAAGTTGCTGGAGGTCCCTACTTTGCAGATAGAACAACGGATAAAGAAAGAGCTGGAAGATAATCCTGCTCTTGAAGAGGGAACTGAAGAGGAGGATCTTCCTGAGGAAAATAATGATGATGATCTTCTTGACAATGACGATGCCGATCAGGATGAATTCACCCTTGACGATTATATTGAGGATGATGATATCCCTGACTACAGGCTGCAAACAAATAATTACAGTAAGGATGACGAAAAGAGAGCCGAGATCCCCTTTTCTACCGGTTCCTCATTCCATGAACACATTGAAGCACAGCTGGGCCTGAGGGAGTTGACTGCCAAACAGAAGATACTCGGGGAATACATAATAGGGAATATTGATGAAGACGGATACCTCAGGAGGGAACCTGCAAACATAGTCGATGATCTGGCATTTCTGCAAAATGTTCAGACAACGGAACAGGAGCTTGAAGAGGTTCTTACAATAGTCCAGGACCTCGAACCTGCCGGCGTAGGCGCCAGAACACTCAGGGAATGCCTTATGCTCCAGCTTGAAAGAAAGGACCTTTCAGAACCACCGGTGAAGCTGGCATATTTAATTATTGGTCAATACTTTGTAGATTTTTCCAAAAGACACTACGACAAAATCGCAATAAGACTGGGGATCAGTGAAAAATACCTTAAAACAGCAATCGAAGAGGTCCTCAAGCTCAATCCCAAACCGGGAGGTCTTTTCAGTAATCCTTTTTCAAGATCTGCCCAGTCTATTATTCCTGATTTTATCCTTGAACATTCAGAGGATGGCTTTGACCTTCACCTTAACTCACGCAATCTTCCGGAGCTGAGGCTAAGCACAGCATACAGCGAGATGCTTAAGACTTATACCAGGGATAAGGCAGGCAAAAAGGATATGAAGGATGCAGTCCAGTTTGTGAAACAAAAAATCGACTCTGCAAAATGGTTCATCGATGCAATTAAACAAAGGCAGAACACCCTTCTCCTGACTATGAATGCAATACTGGAATATCAACAGGAATATTTCATTGATGGTGATGAAACAAAACTAAAACCGATGATCCTGAAGGATGTTGCCGAAATGACTGGACTCGATATCTCAACGGTTTCCAGAGTCTCAAACAGCAAATATATACAAACACATTTTGGCATATATCCCCTGAAATTTTTCTTTTCGGAAGGATTACAAACCGACAGTGGCGAAGAGGTCTCAACAAGGGAAATTAAAAAAATCCTGCGCGATTGCATCAATAATGAAGAGAAACGGCTTCCTCTCACCGA
>CAZHRV010000175.1:0-2706 GCA_964535035.1 uncultured Rikenellaceae bacterium | reverse complement strand
ATTTCAATTGCCTCATCATTCGTGATGCTGGCGCTGTTGCTGTGGGGGATATTGCCCGGCACAGTAAAAATATCGTCAAAGCTCGATCTTTTCTTTGTTAATACATTGAGTCTCCCTCCAAACAGCGGGGCGATCTTTCATATGATACTTCTGGCAGCAATGTTCATCCTTGCAGTCCGATTCTCATTAATCTCAAACAACAGAGCCAGGAACAGCATAATAACCATCGGAGCTCTTTTTCTGACAGGTATGTGGATAGTATCGAGCTCAGCCTTTGTGAATATACTATTATTAATCCTGGTAGTCCTGTTTATCTGGCACATAGCTTCAAAAGACCGGGTTGTGCTGAATACAATGCTCACGGCAATAATGGTCATTCTGATAGGCTTTTCATCCACTGCTATTATCGTTATTAGAGCATCTGCCAACCCCCCTCTTAATGAAAACAATCCAAGCAATGCATTTAACCTGCTATATTATCTCAACAGGGAACAGTACGGGCAGAGTCCGTTAATCAAAGGTCCCTACTACAATGCTCCGATAATCGATTATGGAGAGGGGAAACCTGTTTATGCCCTGGAGAACGACAAATACATTGTGACTCATCGCAGGCTTGAACGTATCTATGATGAAAGATTCATAACACTTTTCCCCCGCATGTGGAGCGATCAGCGCGAACATGATGATATTTACAGGGAGTGGGGAGGTAACAAAGGGATATCATTACAGGTCACCGATCAATCAGGAGAGAGAGTTACAATTAAAAAGCCGCGATACAGTGAAAATCTGAAATTTATGTTCAGTTACCAGTACGGGTACATGTATTTCAGGTATTTCATGTGGAATTTCTCGGGTAAGCAAAATGATACACAGGGTACTGGCGGTGCAATAAATGGCAACTGGATTACAGGAATAAAATTCCTCGACGAGCCGAGAACGGGAACTGTCGATCTGCCGGCAGGATTAAAAGATGATACTTCAAGAAACAAATACTACCTGTTGCCGTTCCTTCTTGGATTGGCCGGACTCTTCTATCATCTTAACCGGGATAACAAAAACTGGTGGATCATTCTGCTGCTTTTTGTTATGACAGGTATTGCGATCGTCTTTTATCTCAACCAGTATCCGAATCAACCCAGGGAGCGTGATTACGCATATGTGGGCTCATACTACTTTTATGCAGTGTGGATAGGACTGGGAATGCTTGCTTTGTTCGAGGGCATAGCAAAACTTACAGGCGAGAAGATTGCCGCACCTGTTGCCGGACTGCTATGCCTTGCAGCAGTTCCGGCGCTTATGGCTTCCGAAAACTGGAATGATCATGACAGATCGCACAGATACCTGGCACGCGATGTTGCATTCGACTACCTTAATTCATGCGCACCCGATGCAATACTTTTTACAAACGGGGATAATGACACATTCCCCTTATGGTATGCCCAGGAGGTTGAGGGAGCAAGAACCGATGTACGCGTCTGTAACCTGATGCTCCTGAATACAGACTGGTACATCGACCAGATGAAGTATAAGACTTATGAGTCTGATCCTTTACCGGTTACACTTCCAGCAAATAAATACTATGACGGCATAAATAACCAGGTCTTTATTATTGAAAAGACAAAGGATCCGGTTGATATTGGTACAATTATCGACTGGGTAAACAGCGAAAACAAAGCGACAAAGATACAGATCTCTCCTACCGAGGTGCTTGATATAATTCCCTCACGTACAATACGCCTTCCGGTAAATGTGAAAAAAGTACTGGCATCAGGGACAGTAAAGCCCGAGGATTCGTCAAAGATCGTGCCCTATATTGATATTAAGCTCAAGGGGAATTCCATTTTAAAGAGCCAGCTTCTCGTTCTTGATATTCTGGCCCATAATAACTGGGAGCGGCCTGTTTATTATGTAACCGGGTATCACAATGATGCACTCGGACTCGAGGAATATTTTCAGCTTGAAGGACTCGCTTACCGTCTTGTGCCGATCAAAACCGAAAATAACAGCTGGCTTGATTACGGACGCATCAATACAGATATCCTGTATGACAATATGATGAATAAATTCGTGTGGGGAGGGGCAAATGATCAAAGAGTGAATATAGACTATCATCACAGACGCACACTGATAGTAATAAGGGCCAGACTCAATTATGCAAGACTTGCCGGAGCACTGGCTAAAGAAGGTAAAAACGAGAAGGCCATCAGTGTTCTCAACCATTGCATGGAGGTTCTTCCTCTTGAAAAGGTACCCTATGATCCCTACATGCCTGATGTTATTGAAGCATATTTCCTGGCAGGGGCTCCGGATAAGGCTGTTGAAATGACCAGGGCACTGAGCGAGTATTATTATGATCAGCTGGATTATTACCTTAAGCAGACACCTTACATAGTAAATTCATCTGAATATGAGATTCAGACGGCTATTCAGTATACATCCAGAACAGCTATAGCATGTGAGGTGTATGGTGAAAAGGAACTGGCGGATCAGATAAACGCAAAACTCGAAGGTTATTACTCACGTTATCTGATGACTCAGAAAATCTCATCAAGATAAAAAAGGGGATCAGTCTATGTATGAGGGCAAGACCTCGTGTTTGAGGTACTTTTCAATAAGGAAATAAATCTTCTCGGGATAGATCGGCTTCAGAACATATTCGTCGCACCCTGCAAGATATGCTTCCGTTTTTGATTGTTCGGAAGAATA
>CAZHRV010000174.1:0-34677 GCA_964535035.1 uncultured Rikenellaceae bacterium | reverse complement strand
GGGATGGTAAATATCCATGCAATGAATATTTTCCTGGTTACTCCCCATTTAACGGCTGAAGCACCTTTGCGTGCACCAACACCCATTATTGCACCTGTAATTGTGTGAGTAGTGCTTACGGGGATTCCCCAGTGTGTTGCTACGAAAATAGACAAAGCTCCTGCAGTTTCTGCACAAAATCCTTCAAATGGTTTGATCTTTGTAATTCTTTGTCCCATAGTCTTTACAATTCTCCATCCTCCAAACAGAGTTCCAAGTGCAATAGCTCCCTGGCATGATATTACAACCCAAAATGGTATATCCGCATCTTGTGAAACAACCCCTTTTACAATAAGTGCCAGTAGTATTATTCCCATAGATTTCTGAGCGTCATTCGCGCCATGACCAAGGCTGAATGCCGAGGCTGAGACAAGCTGCAATCGCCGGAATATTTTATCAATTCTGGCAGGTTGTATTTGCCTGAATATCCACATAATAATTATTGATAGAATATATGAAAACAACATTCCCAGAGCAGGTGCAATGAAAATGAAAGCAACAATTTTGATAACTCCTGAAGAAATAACTGATCCAAATCCTGAGTTTGCCACGGCAGCTCCTATTAAACCTCCAACGAGGGTATGTGAGGAACTGGATGGTAACCCCCACCACCAGGTAATAAGATTCCAGGTGATTGCAGCTATAAGCGCTGCCCCGACAACATTCAGATTTATAACATTCATTTCAACTACACCTTTCCCCATCGTTGTCGCTACCTTGAGCGGGAATATTAAGAATGCCACAAAATTAAAAAATGCCGCCATTCCTACTGCTGCAAATGGAGACAATACTCTTGTAGAGACAATACAGGCAATAGAATTGGCTGAATCATGGAATCCATTGAGGAAATCAAATATAAGTACTAATGCGACTAAAATATATAAGAATGTCATCTGTTCCTTGTTTATGCCATCTTTATAAGTATCGCCTTGATTGTATCTGTTACATCTTCTTCTTCGTCAACGGTCCTTTCAAGAATCTCAAGTATTTTATTGTTTTTCAGCAGCTCAGCAGGATCTTTCTCTTTTTCAAAGAGTTCCGCAACAGCAAAATAGTAATACTCATCAACTTTATGTTCAATTGCTGTTACATTGGAGCAGGCTTTGGTTATGTCATCCTTATTGGCAGCGGCATCAACCAGCCCATGGATACCAATCGCAATTTCCCTGGCAGCCTCAAGGATCATCTCAGACATTTGTTTATATACCGGCATCAGTTTTTTAGGTTTGTACAGGCATATTCTTCGGCTGACTCCGTTAATTGAATCAACCACATCATCAATGTGTGCTGTCAATTCATGAATATCCTCCCTGTCGAATGGTGTAATAAATGATTTATTCAGCTGCTGGTAAGCCTTGTCAGTTATTTCATCTCCAATATGCTCAACCTCTTTTATTGATTTATATATCCTTTCATGATCTTCCTGTTCAATAGTTGAAAGAAGTTCATTTAACAATTCGGCAGCCTTTACCAGGTTTTCTGCATCCTGTTGAAACAAAGGATAAAACGAGTGATCCTTCGGAACAAAAAACTTAAGAATTTTATCTATATTCATATTGTTGATATTTAATGTTTTATATTGTCTTTAATGGGAATACCATAGAAACAATAAAATACAATTTCGCTGCCATAAGTAACCTGGAGAAAGGAGAGAGGATCTTGTTTGTAAGAATTGTTGAAATTGAGTTTGCAGTGTCTTGAAATCCAATAATAAAATCAAAGATCAGTACAAGGACTATAATTGTATGTAGAAAAAACATTTATTTTAAATTGACTGAAATATTGATTTCCCTTATACTTTATCAGTTGATCAAACGAGGTCTGGTATTTATCAAATTCTTGTTACAATTTTAAAAATAATAACTGAATAATCATTACAGAATAATACGATATTTCTGTATTTTGCAGGAAAGGGGATCCGTCTTACATTAAATGCAAAGGGAAATGTGAAAATAAAAATTATGATTTATCGCTTAAGATAAAGTCGCGATGCGATTTCACCATGTTTACGGCATAGAGAACCAGGTTTTTGCTTTCGGCGAGAAGATTGAGATACATCAGGCTGCTTCTGGTGCTGAATGATTCTGTCTTTAAAAGTTTGATATGTTTCTTTTTAATTTTAACAATTAATTCAAGAATCTCCTGTTGCTCCTTAATGAGTTTGTCCAGGTTTTTATAGTTCTGTTTCTTTATAATAATCAGTATCTCGTCAAAAAAAGAAGAAACAGATTCATTAAGTCCATGAAGTTCTTTAACCTGTTCTTTCAGCAGAGCAGGGTGGTTGTTGTCAAGATGATCAAAAACAGGATCAGCGATAAATTTCAGACAATGAGTTATTTCTCTCAGATAATCAAGTATTTGCACGTAATAATGTCCTGTTTCAATAAACTCCTCCTCTAATCTCCTTAATGTAGGATAAAGATTGTATTTTAATTCTTTTGCTTGCTGGTTCAGATCATTGACACTATGGATCACCTTCTTCATTCTTCTTCTGTCTTCCTTAATCAGATTCAGAATGCTTGAGAAATAAAGCTTTGAGATCGAAGAAATTACGCTTGTTATTGAAGAATTGCATTTATGAATAATATTTTGTCCGCTCAGTGATTTTTGTTCATTAAATTCATCTTCTTTAATTTCTTTAGCAAGATTCTTTTTATGAATAAAACTGGTCCTGACAACAAAAAGCAAAGCAATTCCAAGTGCAATCAATGTTGCTATCATTCCCCCCCAGTTCAGGAATAAAGCCATCAGGAAAGAGACTGTAAATGCAATCAGTGCTGTAAAGAACCATCCGCCAATAACAGACAATACTCCTGTTATACGGTAAACAGCGCTTTCCCTGCCCCAGGCACGATCAGCAAGTGAAGTACCCATTGCCACCATAAATGTCACGTAGGTGGTTGACAGCGGAAGCTTCAGCGAGGTACCTGAAGCAATCAAAATACTGGCAACAAACATATTGACCGAGGCTCTTAAAAGGTCGAATGATGATGTCTCTTTCGAAGGCCTGTACTTTTTCTTTTCTTTTTTGAACTCGAACCGTTTATCAATGAAATCAACCAGCTTCTGTGGAACTATTTTATTGATAAACTTTGATACACCTACCGCTCCATGTACAACTGATCTTGACACTACAGAAGAAGAAAACCTTTCTGTTCCCGCATCCTGTCTCGCCAGGTTTATTTCAGTCTGCGTAACTGATTTAGCTTTCTTTGAAGTAAAGAGTGTAACAACCATTATAAGTCCTGCCGCAAGTAAAAATAAAGTTGGTGTCTTTACAGGCTCTGACAGAGCTTCCATACTCAGAGTATCAGGGCTTAGAGAGGGATTGCCTATGAATTCCCTGAATGATTCAAAACCCGCTAAAGGTACTCCGATAAAATTCACAAGGTCGTTACCTGCAAATGCCATGGCCAGGGAAAATGTGCCGGCAAGAACAATGATCTTCAGGATGTTGACTTTAAAGGTCAGTATAAGGAATTGAAGAATCATAGTAAAGGCAAGAAAAGAAACCAAAAGTATCTGACTGGTATGAGATCCAATCCATGCTACTGTTTCGGGTGTCATGAAGGATGCTCCTTTTGCTCCTTTAACAAGTATGAAATATATTATAGCTGTTAAAGCAATGCCTCCCCATACTGCACCAAAATATTTCATATAACGCTCATAGTTAAATGAAAAAATAAGGCGTGTAATGAACTGGATTATTGTTCCGAAAGCAAAAGCGATAACAACAGAAAGG
This sequence comes from uncultured Rikenellaceae bacterium, assembly GCA_964535035.1. Classification (GTDB taxonomy): domain Bacteria; phylum Bacteroidota; class Bacteroidia; order Bacteroidales; family VadinHA17; genus LD21. The sequence continues at coordinate 30,896 of CAZHRV010000174.1, read as the reverse complement.
AGTATACCTGAAATAATAGCCAGAGCCTTGGCGGAGTTTATATATGTATTTAGATCAGCCGGAGCATCAGGTGAATTTGAGATCTTTATAAGGGAAACAGCAACAGCCGCTCCTAGTAATTCAAACACAATTGAAACTGTGGTGGAAGTAGGAAATCCAAAGGTATTAAATGCATCCAGGAGTATAACATCTGTTATCATGACCGCAAGAAATATGATCATGATCTCTGAAAAATAGAACTGCCCCGGATGAAATATTCCCGAACGGGCTATCTCCATCATCCCGCTTGAAAATGTCGCACCGACAAAAATCCCAAGTCCGGCGATGACTAAAATAACTCTTAAGGGAGCAACCTTTGAGCCTATAGATGAATTAAGGAAATTTACAGCATCGTTTGAAATTCCAACTACCAGGTCAGATACAGCCAGGATGAACAGGACAATAACAAAAATAAGATAAATGTTCACTTTTTATTTGTGTTGAATAACAACGAAATAACAGATCAGTTAATTACCAACATTTTATTTACCTGGAACATAGTATGTTGCTTAATATCAATTCATTAATAAATCCGTCCCCTTATAGTTAATCCGTCCCGAAATTAATATAATTGAGATGAAGTTCAAAATATCTGATTGTTAAGTTTTTGTTACAATTATCTCAAGGTTTGAAGAACTGAGTAAATAAAACAGTTGCGAAATGTGTATCATTTATTAAATTGGCAGAATATATTAACTTTATCGATTATTCACTAAATATTATTAAATCTGATGAAAGATATACGTAAACTGGAACCTGATACTCTGTGGCATTATTTTCATGAAATCACTCAAATTCCCCGTCCTTCGAAAAAAGAAAAAAAGATGGTTGACTTTGTGGTTAAATTCGGCAAAGATCATAACCTCGAAACAATTGTTGATAAAGCAGGTAATGTTATAATAAGAAAACCTGCGACAAGGGGAATGGAAAAACGTAAGAGCATTATTTTCCAGTCTCACCTCGATATGGTTCCACAGAAGAACAGTAACAAGAAACATGATTTTGAAAAAGATCCGATAGAAACGATCGTTGATGGTGAATGGGTTAAGGCAAACGGTACGACACTTGGTTCAGATAACGGGATAGGTGTAGCTGCGACCCTGGCAGTCATGGCTTCTAAGGATATTCCGCACGGACCACTTGAGGCTCTTTTTACAATTGATGAAGAGACCGGAATGACAGGAGCCAATGGTTTGAAAAAAGGTCTCCTTAAAGGCGATATACTTATGAACCTTGACTCGGAAGATGAGGGTGAGCTTTATGTTGGCTGTGCCGGAGGAATCGATGTAAGTGTTTTCAAAAAATACAGGGAAGAAAAGTCTCCCCGTGGAATGTCAGCATATCGAGTTGATCTTAAAGGACTCAAAGGCGGTCATTCAGGTGTTGATATAGCTCTTGGACGGGCTAACTCAAACAAGTTAATGTTCAGATTCCTCATGCAGGCTGAATCAGATTTTGGGATAAGGCTCACTGAAGCTGCAGGAGGTGATCTGCGTAATGCTATCCCGCGAGAGTCTTATTCAGTAGTGCTCGTTGCCGGTGTTAAAGCGACGCAATTCGAAAAATTTGTGAAGGGATATGAAAAAATGTACAGGAAAGAATTTGCCGAAACGGAACCAACTCTGTCATTTAAGTGCAAAAAAATCAAAACACCTGCGAAGGTCATGAGCAAAACAGACCAGTATAAGATCATCAGATCTATTTTTGCGTGTCCCAATGGTGTACAGCGGATGAGCCAGGCAATGAAAGGACTTGTTGAGACATCAAATAACCTGGCTATCGTAAAATGCAGTGCAGGTAAATTTGAAGCTCATAACCTGACACGCAGTTCAGTGGATTCAGCCAAGGAGGCAATTGCATGGAAAATAGCTGCAGTATTTCATCTGATAAGTGCAAAAGTTACATTATCAGGCAGTTATCCCGGATGGAAACCAAATATGGAATCGCCCATTCTGAAAACTATGAGTGGGATTTATAAAAAAATGTACGGAAAAATCCCTGAGATCAAGGCAATTCATGCAGGACTGGAGTGTGGAATAATCGGAGGTGTGTATCCCGATCTTGATATGATATCTTTTGGACCTACAATAAAGTATCCGCATTCCCCGGATGAAAAGGTAAATATTAACTCGGTAAAGAAGTTCTTCAATTTCCTGTGTGAAACGATGAAACAGATGCCGGCTAAATAGGTTTTATCTCCACCAGCACATCATCCTTCATTACATTGGTATTAGCTTTTGCTGAGACAGATTTTATTATGCCGTTTACAGGCGACTGGATCTCATTCTGCATTTTCATCGCTTCAAGGATTACCACGGGTTCGCCACGTAAAACAGGAGATCCCTCGCGGACAAGAACATCTATGATCTTACCGGGCATGGGTGCCCTGACCGATTCCTGCTCTGCTTTTCCTTTTTTCGCATTAAGCACCTTCATCCTCTGCAGTGAGAAGGGAGTCTCAACTGTAAAAGTGTAGCTTATATCATTGAATAATATCTCGTATTTATTCTGACGTGATCGTATAATCTCTACAGGATATTTACGGTTTTTCCACATAACATAAGGGCCATGTTTATCATCAGCTCTGAGTTGAACAATGTAATCCCTTTTACCGATCCTTATCTTATTCCTAAGCGGAATAGTGAAACTGAACTTCCTGTTTTCAGAGGAGAGAGCATAGAGCTTTTTTATCTGGAACTTGTCACTCATTCTTTTAGTGTGATATATCAGAACTGATTGATTCTTTTGTTAAGAAGCCATGGGCTAAGTTCTTTTGCGTTTTCGAAATCAACGGCGATACTGTCCTCTTCAAGATTCTCTTCAACAAATAGTTTTGTTGCCAGCCATGCGGCCAGCATCTCTTCATATTCGCTGTTGAAATAGTACTTATCGAGATCCTTTTCAATAAATGATGTGGTAAAATCACCATTCTGGAACTTTTCATTACGCACCAGCATCCTGAAAAAAGGCAGGGTAGTTTTAGTCCCTTTTATCCATACCTTGTCAAGAGCCATCTTACAATTTTTAATAGCCTCCCTGCGGTCTTTGCCGCTTATGATAAGTTTTGCAATCATCGAGTCATAGCTTGATACTATAGCAGATCCTGCCTGAATACCTGTATCAATCCTGACATAAGGATCAGAAGGAAGACTAAGTTTTTCGATCTTGCCGGGATCAGGTGCAAATCCGGCCTGTACATCTTCGGCATTTATCCTGCACTCAATAGCCCAGCCTTTAAGTTTAATCTCCTCCTGACTGAATTTTATAGCTTCGCCATTGGCAATCCTTATTTGCTGCTCAATAAGATCAATTCCTGTAACAATTTCTGTAACCGGATGTTCAACCTGTATCCTGGTATTCATTTCCATGAAGTAGAAGTTCCTGTCAGAATCAAGGAGGAATTCTACTGTTCCTGCCGAATAATAATCCACAGCTTTCGCGATCATGACAGCCAAATTACCCATCTTTTTTCTGAGCTTAGCATCGAGTGCACAGGACGGAGCCTCCTCCAGCAGTTTCTGATGCTTCCTCTGTATGGAACATTCCCTTTCACCAAGATGTATTATATTTCCTTTAGTGTCGCCAAGTATTTGAAATTCAATATGTTTTGGATTTTCAATGTACTTTTCTATAAAAACTGACGGATCGTTAAATGCTTTTTCAGCTTCCTTGCTTGCGATGATGAATAGCTTTTCCATCTCCTCAGCCTTGCGTACAATCCTCATTCCCCTGCCTCCGCCTCCCGAAGCAGCTTTAATAATTACAGGGTAACCTATTTTTGAAGCTATGGCGACAGCCTCCTCTTCGTTGGAAATATTACCCTCACTTCCCATGGCCATGGGGATACCATTATTCAGAGCCAGTTTTCGGGCAATGGTTTTGTTGCCCATTTTATATAGTGCATCAGGAGAGGGGCCAATAAAAATAATCTCGTTTTCAAGGCACTTTTGTGCGAAGTAGGCGTTTTCGGCAAGGAAACCATATCCAGGGTGAACGGCATCAGCCCTTGTTTTAAGAGCTATGGAAATCAGCTTCTCAATATTAAGAAATACTGGTATTTCAGAGTCATCCTCGGTGTTATCATAAACTTCATCCGCAAAGGACAGATACATGGCATTTGGCTCAACGGCAGTTTTTACAGTAACAGTAGCTATCTTCATCAATTTAGCAGTCTTCATGATCCGGATTGCTATCTCACCGCGGTTGGCTATCAGTATTTTTTTTATCTTCATATTTTCCTTAATGTCTTGCAGTCTTGCAGTCTTGCAGTCATGCAGTCCTGCTGTCATTTTTCTTCCGTTGTGCCTTTACGCCTTTGAGCCTTTGAGCCCTTGTACCGTTTACAGAGGCATATTCCCATGCTTCCGTGCCGGCACCTTTACCCACTTATTGCTCAGGGCAGCGAAAGCCGAAATTATTTTCTTCCTGGTGACAGCCGGATCAATAACCTCGTCTATATAACCAAGTTCATCAGCAATAAAGGGATTGGCTATTTTGTCGCGGTACTTTTTCACCAGTTCTTTTTTCATCTCAGCAGGATTTTTTGATTCGGCAAGTTCTTTCCGGTATATAATGGCGACAGCACCGTCAGGACCCATAACTGCTATTTCAGCTGTCGGCCATGCAAAACTGAAATCACCACCCAGACTCTTGCTGTTCATGACTATAAAGGCTCCTCCATATGCTTTTCGGAGTATAATAGTTATTCTTGGAACAGTGGCTTCACTGTAGGCAAAAAGCAGCTTGGCCCCATGCCTTATAATTCCACGGTGCTCCTGATCTACACCCGGCAGGAATCCCGGGACATCTTCAAAAGTCAGGATAGGTATATTGAAAGCATCACAAAAACGAATGAATCTTGCACCCTTTGTTGAAGAATCAATATCGAGAACACCTGCCAGAACCTTTGGCTGGTTTGCCACAATCCCAATAGTCTTCCCTTTGAGCCTGGCAAAACCTGTAACAATGCTTGGAGCAAAGAGCTCAGCCGTTTCAAGGAAGCTGTTTTTATCGACAACAAGCTGAATTATATCCTTTACATCATATGGTTTATTCGGATCGTCAGGTACGATATCCCTGAGTTTATCATTTTCATCAGGTGTAGATCTATCATCAGCAACTACAGGTGGATTTTCAACGTTATTTGAAGGCAGGTAAGAAAGGAATTTTTTTAGTGCAAGAATAGTATTTTCCTCGTCATCATAGATCATTTGGGTAACACCGCTCTTACGTGCATGTACTTCGGCACCGCCCAGCTGGTCGAATGTAACATCCTCATTAAGAACCTCTTTCACAACATTGGGCCCGGTTACGAACATGTAGCTGGTATGATTTACCATGAAGGTAAAATCCATGAGGGCAGGGGAGTAGACTGCCCCTCCTGCGCATGGGCCCATTATTACGGCAATCTGCGGGATTATACCGGAAGAAGCGATACAATTATGGAAAATCGCTGCATAACCGGCAAGACTGGCGACACCTTCCTGTATCCTTGCGCCTCCCGAGTCCATCATGCCAATTATCGGAGAGCCCATTTTCAGGGCCATCTCCTGTATCTTTGCTATTTTACGTGCATGGATAAATCCAAGTGATCCGCCCATAATGGAGAAATCCTGGGCATATGCAAATACCAGGCGGCCGTTTACTTTTCCATGTCCAACGATTACACCATCTCCATAGGTGCGCTCAACCTTTCCGAATTCTACCGGCTGGTTGGCGGGAGTGACGAAGGCATCTATCTCCTCAAAAGTGCCGGAATCGAACAGCAGGCTGATCCGTTCCTGGGCAGTAAGCTTGCCTTTTGAATGCTGCTTTTCCGCCTGCTTGCGGCTATACTGCTTTGCCCGTGCTTCCTGGCGTTCCAGGAAGGCTTTGTAGCTCTTGCCAGATATGTCCATACCCAATGTTATTTTGAGGTGTCAAAAGTAAGCAATATTGGATTATTTGCAAAAAGTCTTTCGAACGTCCGGATTTTTAATAATGATAAATAAATGAAATATAGATAAATACTAAGAATAATTCTTCGACTTAGAATCTATAATACTAATAATAGATATACTTTCCCTTTATTATATGAATTTTATCCTTTTTCCCACCAGTCAAAACTGAATACGATTCTTGCTTTGAGTGTTGTATGTGCCTTTTACCGTATCGGTTATCGGCTCAAAGATTGTCCAGGTAACTTTTGCACTGTCAGAACTTCCATAGCCTCCTGATGATACGTCAGTGATAGCAAAATTATCACGTTTAATTATTTCTTTCCCGGCTTAAATAGTCCTTTGGCGTTAGATCCAAGAAGCCCAGCTCTTAACATTGATTCACTGGCAGGATAAAGTTTTCTGATCATCTTTTGACTCACTACAGAAAAATGATGTAATGATTCAATTTTAGTTCCTATAAATTCAAGGTCCTCATCGGTTGTTGTCCAGTTGCGTGATTCAAACTTTGTGAGATTAAAGGGCAGGGAATAGGACCTCAGTGATTTATAACCATCAATATTAAAGAAGAAATCGAAGTACGACATTACAAGTTCTCTCAGAGACCTGTATACAGGTTCCCTGAATCGCAAAGATGTGAAATTGGATTTTGCAACTGCTCCCCAGTGGCCATCTTCCTTAAAGATCGCTATGACATGATCATCATCATTTACAGCCTTCATATCCACAATAAGCGGCTTATATCCAATGAATTCCAGAGCGGCTGCCGCGAACAATGCTCCTTCAAAGCAGTGGGCCGAGTGATTCTTGATTACCCATCTTGGTGACCTGCATTCATAGCCCGCATGATAATCAATAGAATCCAGGAATGCCTGTATTTTATCAGGATTACTCAGTGTTTTAAGAAACTTTACTTCTTCTTTGTTCCAGTTCATTTATTGTTGTCTTTATAGAATTACTATCATTGCGAGGAGTGAAGTGACGAAGCAATCTCCCTCTCTAATCCACCCCTGGCCTCCCGGGAAGGGAACCGCACATCATCGAACCGTCGTACCATTTCTCCTGTTCTGCAGTTTTTATATAAAAAGTCTCATGAATATGACCGCTGCCAAATGGTTCGCCGGCCATAAAAGTACTATCGGCGATGAAACATTCAAACAGCTTTTTCAGATCATGTTCCATTTTTCAGTCCTGCTTTATACCCGAAGAATGCATAATACGTTATGACAAGGTAACATGGTACACATACCCAGTATGCTGTCTGTGTAGAGAAAACAACTGCCAGTTTTCCATAGAGTAACGGAAGGAGTGCGCCTCCTGCAATTGCCATGATCAGCATTGCTGATGCTGTTTTGGTAAATTTCCCGAGTTTATTCAGGGCAAGAGGCCAGACAGCAGGCCATACCAGCGCATTAGCAAAACCCATAAGGGCAACGAATAATACCGTAAGAGGAAGAACCAATTGCAGAGGTTTAAATGTTACCAGGTCTATAAATGGCATTGTGAAGGCGATGCCTGCAGGTATCTGAATCGCACCAAGTGAAAAGATGACACCCAATATTGCACATATCTTAAGCGCACTGGACTGTTTAAGATACTTTGGAATGAGGGTGATTCCCATCAGGTACCCCAAGATCATTCCAAGCATTGTGAGAGATGTATAGTATTTCGCTGATACCATGGGAATGTCAAGAGATTGCCCATATCTGATAATAGTGTCACCGGCAATTACTTCGACTCCGACATAGAAAAAGAGTGCCAGGACACCAAGTAAAAGATGCGGAAATTGCCAGATGGTTTTTCTTTTTATTTCCACTTTTCCGACACTCTCTTCCTCCGCATCAGTATCAACTTCAGGAAGATGGACAAATTTCAACAGAAGACCGAGAAGAACAAGAATTACAGCCATTACAATATATGGCATTATAACTCTTTGTGCAAGTTCGCTAAGAATTATGGTACGCGATGCTGCGTCAACAGCCTGAGCAAGTTGTTCTTCCAGCACATGTGAATCCTTAAGAATAATGCTTGCAAGTATGATCGGTGCAATGACTCCGGCAAACTTATTTGCTATTCCCATGATACTTATCCTTTTTGCTGCACTTTCCCGCGGACCTATGATAGTAACATATGGATTTGATGCAGTTTGAAGAAGAGCAAGCCCGGTTCCCATTACAAAGAGACCTGTAAGGAACAGACCAAATGTCCTGGTCATGGCGGCCGGAATGAAAATCAGTGAACCGATTGCCATTATCCACAACCCCACTGACATTCCAAACTTAAATCCTGTTTTTTCGAGAACAGCAGATGATGGCAAGGCCATAACAAAATAGGAGATGTAAAATGCAAAAGTTACAAAATAGGCTTGAAAATCATTCAGCTCGCATGCAGTTCTGAGGAACGGTATCAATATCCCGTTAAGCCATGTTACAAATCCAAAAATAAAGAAGAAAAGTCCGATAATGGTAATGGAAAAGATATAATTCTTCCTACTTATCCCGTTTGATGAGATAGTGTTTGTCATAGCTACCTGTTTTTCAGCCTTTTGCGCTTTTTTCCCTCGATTTTGTTCCAAGGTAACCTCCGTGATGCCGTTTTGCATAATCGTCAGCTTTAAAACCGATTTTTCCCATCATAACAACAACAAGAGCATCACCAATAACCGTAAATACTGTTGTGGAAGTTGTAGGTGTTAGTCCCAGCGGACATACTTCACGAGGAGAACCTGTAGATATATAACAGTCAGCTTTCTTAGTCAGGGGACTGTTGGGATTGCCTGTGAGTACGATCACAGGTACTGACGGATATAGATTATTTTTAAGATCAATCAGCTCAATAATTTCACGGGTCTTTCCGGAATTTGAAACAGCAAGGATTACATCATTCTTCTGGAGTATTCCGAGATCTCCGTGCTGTGCCTCGCTGGGGTGCAAAAATATTGCTGGTGTACCGGTTGAACTGAAAGTGATTGCAATGTTATGAGCCACCTGTCCTGCCTTACCCATCCCCGAAGTGACAAGCTTCCCATTTTTTGTGTGGACACGATCATAAATAATATTAACTGCTTTTGCAAAGCATTCTGCTACAGGTATATTCCTGATGGCTGACGCCTCCTTCTCAAATATCTCCCTGATCTTGTTTTCCATAGGTATTATATAATTGAATTACTGCCAAAGTAATTAAAAAAAGAATATATTCATTATTAATTTTCTGTTTGATACAATTACGGATTAGTAACTTCATAAATATTAGATGTTTTTCTGTTTTTGCTGAGATCGAACATATTGTTGCCAGGCAGCTTGGTGAAAGGGCAATAAAGAAGCGCAACTCGTTATATTTCAACTAATTGCGCTATTTTATTAGTGATCCCGAAGGGACTCAAACCCCCAACCTTCTGATCCGTAGTCAGATGCTCTATTCAGTTAAGCTACGGGACCTTTTTCAGCGATTGCAAATATATAAAAAAGTACTTAAAGTGCCTAGAGTACTTAAAGTGCCTAAAGTTTAGAGTGCCTAAAGTTTAGGGTGACTAAAGTGAATAGAGCACATTACTAATATTATTTACTCTAAGTACTCCAAACTTCACCTGTTTTTATTTTCCGGAATAATACTTAATTTTATTTTTCGGACACAGTATTGATATGGATTTTTAATATATTGATAATCAGGTATAAAACGAAATAGTTATGAAAAAGATTGCAGGCATTATCCTTAAAGTACTGGCAGGAATTATAATTCTCATTCTTGTGCTTCTTTTTACAGTTCCTATACTCTTTAAAAGCAAGATCAAAACAAAGGTTGAACAGGTAATCAATGAATCTGTAAATGCAAATGTGAAATTCGAGGATTATAAGCTTGGTTTTTTCAAGAACTTCCCTAATCTCTCTTTTTCACTCAAGAGTGTTTCAGTTGTTGGCATTGATAAATTCGAAGGTGATACACTTGCAGGATTCAACTCGTTTGATCTGGTCTTCAATCTGGCAAGCCTGTTTAAAAAAACAGGCTATGAAGTTAAATCGATCATTCTCGACAGAGCAGTAATAAATGCGATTGTACTTGAAGATGGTTCCGTAAACTGGGATATTGCAAAAGAGACTGCTGAAACAGAGGCAGAAGCAGAGCCAGAAACAGCTGCACCGGAAAAGGAAGCTGAACCATCTGGTTTTAAAGTATTGCTAAGAAAATTTGCCATCCGGAACAGCTCAATATCCTACATTGATAAAATGGCTGGTATGTCGGCTTACCTTAATAACTTTAACTACTACCTTGTTGGTGACATGACAGCAAGTGAAACTGATATGGATATGTCGCTTAATATTGAGGATGTCAGCTTTTTTATGGATGGCATCAGGTACCTGAACAGGGCAGTAATTGATTCAAAGATAGGTATACTGGCAGACCTTGAAAATTATAAATTCACTTTAGGTGAAAATTATTTTTCATTGAATGACCTTAAGCTGAATTTTTCGGGAACGGTAGCCATGCCCGGCGATGACATCGAAACGGATCTTCAGATCAGTACCGATCAGACATCGTTTAAGACCCTCTTATCACTTGTCCCGGCGGTCTATATGGCCGATTTTGCTGATCTTACAGCTACAGGCGATTTTATGTTGAAAGGCCTGGTGAAGGGAGTTTACAGCGATGCTGACAGCACCCTGCCCGACGTAAACATGACTCTATCAGTTACTGATGGACTGATAAGCTATCCTGCACTGCCTGAAAAGATTAGTAACATAAATATAAAATCGGAGTTTATGATGGATGGCACAGACATGGATAAGACAACTGCGGCCGTAGACCTTTTCCACCTGGAACTTGCCGGCAATACCTTCGATATGACATTCAATCTTAAAACCCCGATAAGCGATCCCGATTTTATCGGATCATTGACCGGGAAAATTGATCTTGATGCCCTCTCAAATGCAATACCTCTTGACAGCTTAAGCCTTTCAGGTATTATCGATATGTCAATGAAGATGGCAGGGAAATTATCAATGATTGAGAATGAACAGTATGAAAAATTTCAGGCTGCAGGGGAAATGAATATTAAAAATATGCTGATCGTTATGACCGGGTATCCCGAGGTTATGATCAGTGAAGCAGGCTTCGAAATTTCGCCTGCTTATGCTGCAATGACTAAGGGTAACATCAGGGTAGGTGATAAAAGCGATTTTAGTATTATCGGACGTCTTGAAAATTACATTCCATATATATTTAAAAATGAGACCATTAAGGGGAATCTGACCCTTAGGTCAAAATTGGTTGATGCCTCTGATATACTCTCAAAAATAGCAACCGACACCACTGAGGTAGTAGAGGAAGACACAACATCTCTTGCTTTAATAAAGGTTCCTGAAAATATTGATTTCGATTTTAATGCCCTTATTAATGATTTCAGCTATGATAATATTAAGGCGCAGAATATTAAGGGACATATCCTGGTTAAAAACGGCGTTCTTAGCATCAGGGAGACAGGACTGAATATCCTTGGCGGACAGATTATTATGAATGCCGATTATGATACCAGGGATTCTCTTAAACCAGTCATGAAGGCTGATTTCAATATGCAGAATATAGGTATTAAGGATGCCTTTACAACATTTAATTCTGTACAGAGGCTTGCACCGGCAGCTAAAGGCATTGAAGGCAGGATGAATCTGAACCTTGCATTTGAAAGTCTTCTGGGTAGTGATATGATGCCGATAGTTGAAACTATTCTTGGTGGTGGCAAACTACAGGCCAAGGAAGTCACTCTGGTGGAATCAAAGACTTACGATACCATGAAAGGAGTGCTGAAGCTAAGTGATAATTACAGTAATACATTCAGGGATATCAATGCAAGTTTCAAGATAAAAGATGGCAGGGTATATGTCAGCCCATTTGATACAAAGGTTGGAAATATTAAAATGAATGTAAGCGGGGATCAGGGACTTGACCAGACTCTTAACTATCTGGTTAAAACCGAGATACCACGAGCTGATCTTGGGAATTCCGTGAACGCCCTTATAGATAACCTTTCGGTACAGGCTGCTGCTTTTGGCATTAACTATAAGCCTGCAGATGTCCTTAAGGTTAATGTCAGGATAACAGGTGTCTTTGGAAAACCGATTGTAATGCCAGATTTTGGAGGAGCCTCCGGAGAGGGATCAGCAGCTTCAGGAATTAAGGAAGTCGCAAAAGAAAAAGTAAAAGAAACTGTCGATAAGGCTGTTGAAACAGGTAAGGATAAAGCGCGTCAGGAGGCTGAAGAACAAGGTGATAAAATTATTGCTGAAGCAGAAGTAAGAGCTAAACAGATCCGTGATGAAGCTGCCAAAGGTGCAGAAAAGCTAAGAGAGGAGGCAGAAACCCAGGCTCAGAAACTTATTGACGGAGCTGCATCAAAAGGGGCCATAGCTAAAATGGCCGCTCAGAAGGGAGCTGATGCCCTCAGAAGCGAAGCTGATAAAAAGGCAAATGCCCTTGAAAAGGAAGCTGATGAAAGAGCAACAAAACTGGTCGAGGATGCTAAGGCGAAGAAGGAGGATTTGATCAATAAAATTTAATCGTTACACCGAGATCCACTGAGAAGACACAGAGTTTATCCTCTGTGGCTCTCTGTGATAGTCTACGCAAAGAGAAGACCTCAGTATCACTCTATGTAAGTTCTTAATAAAAAGGAAAGAGGGTATACGATTAGATACCCTCTTCTGTTACACTAATATTATTATTAAAATTTCTTTTCCTTTATGCGTGCTTTCTTGCCAGTGAGATCGCGGATATAGAAAATTCTTGCTCTCCGGACTTTCCCGTGTTTATTCACTTCAATCTTATCGATAAATGGAGAAGCTATGGGAAATATTCTTTCAACACCAATATTACCGGACATTTTCCTGACAGTAAAAGTTTCGGTATGACTTGTTCCGGCTCTCTGTATTACCACACCGCGAAACTGCTGGATCCTTTCCTTATTACCTTCCCGGATCTTATAATGTACTGTAATCGTATCACCAGTACCGAATTTGGGATATTCACTCTTTACAGCAAATTCTTTATCAACGACATTCATTAAATTCATCACAAAAAATATTTTTGTATTCTTACAATTAGGTCTCAAAAATCCGGTCGCAAAAATAATTATATTTTTTTATATTACGCAATCTGCATGTAAAAATGTTTCGCAATAAAGTTTCAGTGCACTATTAGAAGGTACTAGGTACTTGGTACTGGGTGCTCGGTGCTCGGTCGATTTGTTATGATTTCCAATTTTTTTCTACATACTGAATATAGCAGTTTATCATCCGCCCAAGTTTATCATAATCTTCTTCAAAATCCTTAAATTCATTTAGATCAGGATATATTGTTTTGATCGACAGTATATGATTTGTGGTTTCGTCGCATGAAGCAATAGCATAAGTTAGATACTTGATGTAGTCTAGTTTTTATTTTCTTCTTCCATATCCCTCAACAATAGTGTCCTTTACACCTTTTGATGATCTTCTGACCTGACTTCCTTGTTCAAATAATTCAAAGTTTGGAAGTTTCAAGGAAGCATGATGAATTTTTATAGATAAATCAAAAGCTAACTGATATATCTCCAAATCCTTATAACTGCTCATGGTAATATTTTAGAATACTCAAAAAAAATACTCCATTTTAATCAATCACAGATGCCAATCCCTAATTGCCAAGGATTCAGCACCCAGTACCCGGCACCCAGCACCTGGCACCCGGCACCCGGCACCCAGCACCTAGCTAATGTCCCGCTCCTGCCGGTACCAGCAATTTATCTCCAGTATCCTTGATCACCGATTTCTTCCATGAATCGGGGTATCCAGGCTGATCCGGATAGGCCGGATAACCTTCCGGTGTTCTTTCAAATTTACCGTCTTTTTCTCTCTTTATATTTCCATCCATATATTTCACAAGGAGATATTCGCTTAACAATTTCCAGCTGTCAAATGTATTCTTAGCGCTTTTATTTGAAAAATCAGTAAGGTATTCCCTTGCCTTCCATACATCATTCTTGTATAGTTCACTGGCAGCATCGTCGACTTCTTTTATCTCTTCCATGAAACCTGATTCAAGTTTCTTCTGGACTTTCAGTGCATCTGCGCTCATAAGGTCATAACGAGAATAGCAGAAATTAGCTACCTGGTTAAAGAGCCAGAAGGCTGAAGTTGGTGAATATGTAAGCAGGTCGCCGTTCCCTGCTTTATAATATTCGGGTACCTCAAGAATACCACAATACATTGGATTGAAAACTGTTGTTGCGGCATCATCAACACCGAACCAGAAAATACCGCCTATTGGATCAGGAAGCCAGCTGCGGCTCTCTGCAACAAATACAAAGCCTGTCTGCTGGGTAGATGTAGCTCTCTCATTACAGTATTCAGGAGCATTCGGATCATCTGACACTTTCCATGAGAGCGGCCTCCAGCGGTAGGGTGCAGCAAAAGGTCCGGCACCAATATCTTTTCTCATATCGAAGGGGGTACCTTCAAGATGGTCACGCATGAAATTCATCAGGTCATAATTTGATATCTTACGATTAGGTTTGATCCATAGTGGCATACGTTTGCTGAGATCATGTCCTGCGACATAGTTTATATATTGATCCATCTCATCATTAACAGCCCTGAAAAATGCCCAAACGCGCATTTCACAATATCTTGCTCCTGAGAAGGAAATTGGATTGTAGGCATCAGAAAAACTGAAATCCTTGTCTGTTCCCGTGTATAAATTATTTGCTCTTGCAACATCGATAACATCGTAAGCGTAAACACATTCAACAGCCGGATCAAAGATTCTGCTAAGATCTTTTGAAGTAATAGCTATACTATTCTTTTTGCCGGTTGCCAGTGGAAAAGTCTGGATCCTGGCCTGGTTTGCATGGGCTGTAATATATCCGTCGGGGATCAGGCGGGCAACCCATACTGCTCCTTTGCTACCCGGACCCTTGCCGATAATTTCAAATATCCATGCTTCATTCGGATCAGCTATTGAGAAAGACTCACCACTGCTTATATAACCATATTCAGATACAAGTTCGGAGATGACCTTTATTGCTTCACGTGCATTTTTTGCTCTTAGCAGGGAAAAATAGATGAGAGTGCCGTAATCAACAATACCATCCGGGTTGATCAGACTTTCAATTCCTCCGTATGTTGTTTCACCTATTGAAAGCTGGTGTTCGTTCATGTTCCCGACCACTGAATAAGTATGAAGAACCTGCGGGATCCTTCCCTTGATTTTTTGAGTATCCCACTCAATTATATCCACCATGCTGCCGGTCGGATAATCTCTTGCAGGCCAATAATATAACTCTCCATAAAGTACGTGGGAATCGGCCGAATAGGTGATCATTACTGATCCATTTGTTGATGCTCCTTTTGTTACAATAAAATTTGTACATGCGTTGGCGGTCTGCTGTGAAATAAATCCAGCAATAAGTACCATTAATAGTATTGATGTTAGTTTTTTCATATTTTATTCTTGATTTAAATATTAAGTTAATTTTTCTTAAAGTTTGCAATTGACAGTATGCAGTTGGCATTCAAAAGTGAAGTATTGCCAACAGTTATTTGCCAACAGTTATTTGCCAACTGCTATTTGCCAACTGCTATTTATTTATTTTACGAATCCTGCAAAGATAACAAGTCAGGGAATATTTCAAAGTGGGATTATATCAACTTGAGGATATCAATGATATTTTTAATTTTTTGAGGATCTGCCACTTTTTTTGAGAAGCCCGGAGTTTCGCCAATATTAATCCCCTCTCTTCTGAATATCATTCCGCTTTCAGTGGCTTCTCTTCCTGAAAGGTGAAATTCTGTCGCTCCTGTACTTCTCGCTATTTGTTCAATATTTGATTCATTTATTCCGCTTCCGGGCATAATGATCAGCTTTGTTCCAGCCTTTTGAACAAGCTTTTTGATTAGTTCTATCCCCTCAACAGCCAGGTTATTTTGTCCGGAAGTGAGAAGCCTCGATGAACCGGATGATATAACATCCTGTAAGCCGTGTAAAGGATCTGCACACATGTCAAAAGCTCTGTGGAATGTGGCAGTCATCGGGCGGGCAAGATCTATCAGTTTTGCTGTACGTTCAACATCTATTTCTCCATCTGGTCTCAACATACCTATCACAATACCATCTACCCCATATTCACCGCAGATATCAATATCACGTCTCATAATATCGTATTCAAGATCGCTATAAAGGAAATCACCTCCCCGTGGTCTTATAATAACATGGAGATCAATTGACAGGTTTTCTCTTGCAGATGAAACAATACCGCTCGAAGGAGTCGTTCCTCCTTCAAACAGGCTGTTGCACAGCTCAATACGATTTGCACCTGCTGCCTGGGCATTGACCGCAGATTCCACACTATCGACACAAATTTCGATCTTAAATTCCATCAGAGTTCTATTCTGTTTATTAAAAGTAGTGTTTTTTTTCTTATTATTGTGATTATAAAAATGTAAATTATGAAACCTGCACTAATAGTTTTGGCAGCCGGTATGGGAAGCCGCTACGGCGGTAATAAACAGCTTGATGAAATTGGACCCTCCGGCGAAACAATAATAGACTATTCTATTTATGATGCTATAAGGGCAGGCTTTGGAAAAATAGTATTTGTTATCCGTCGGGATATTGAGGAGCAGGTAAAAGAAAGGTTTGTGGAGAGACTAAAGAATAAAATAATTGTTGATTATGTTTTCCAGGAAATAACAAAACTGCCGGAAGGAGTAAAGGTCTCACCGGAACGCAAGAAACCATGGGGGACAAGCCATGCGATACTGGTAACACGGGATAAGACAAAGGAACCCTTCGGTGTAATAAATGCTGATGATTATTATGGTGTTGAATCTTTCAGAATATTATATGATTTTCTGACTACTGATAAAGACCCTAATTGTTATTGTATTGTAGGATATAAGCTTGGTAATACCTTATCGGATCATGGTCATGTTAACCGGGGTGTATGTGAGGTAGGTGATGATGGATTATTAAGGAATATTGCCGAGGTACGGCAGATAGGAAAGACAAGCAATGGTGCAGAGGCCCCGGGTACTGATGGGAAAAATCTACATTTTACGGGAAATGAGGTTGTTTCGATGAACCTTTTTGGATTTAAAACTACATGCTATGATTTTCTGGGCAGGGAGTTCAGGAATTTTATCGATAAGAACGGCATGGATCCCAAATCTGAACTTGATATTCCTACTTCATTAGACAGATTCGTTAAAAATGGGGATCTTTCCATTAAAGTGCTTAATAGTGATGAGAGATGGTTTGGTGTTACATATCGCGAGGATAAACCTTATGTTGTCGAGAGTATCAGGCAGATGATCAGGAAAGGAATTTATCCGGCAAGGATATATTGATTCACACCCCCCAACCCCTTCCGATACGCTTTCACCACACAAAATCACAACTGTAAAAACTGGTATTATCCGCGTTATCTGATACTTTTAGTGTCATGTGGTGCATTGTCCCCCTGGCAATTCTTTCGGGATCAAACCTGTAAATGATGATATTGTTCTTTTGGTCGTACTCGAACAATGCCCATTTGCCGTCGATATAAGGTTCATATTTTTTAATGCCCGAAAGCTCGTCATAGATCCTGATCCTGATCCTGATATCCTTCTTTC
Source organism: uncultured Rikenellaceae bacterium (assembly GCA_964535035.1). GTDB lineage: Bacteria > Bacteroidota > Bacteroidia > Bacteroidales > VadinHA17 > LD21. The sequence goes on along the minus strand of CAZHRV010000174.1, from coordinate 13,282 downwards.
CACTAAGGTCGATACCCGGAGTTAATCCATTGGCAGTAATCATTGGTGCCACGGTATCAATGCCAACATAAAACATACCAAACGATGAAGGCTTTGCAGTCACAACTCCATTATTAAAGGAACTGCTGAGAGCACTTTTCTTAAAATCATCACTGAGCTGGATGATTAACATCTTTGATTCCTTTCCTTCAGGGATAACAGATGGTCTTATTGATAATGTATATGCCGTATGAACAGGGGTGAACTTATCATGAATGTAGTGAACCTCCGACAGCATCTCTTTTAGTCCTGCAGCCTTCCAGTATTTAAAATATAACGTATCATACAGTGATCCTGCAGGAAAGGATATTGAAACATCTTCAGTGTTAAACCGGTTTGACCTGTTATATGGCATAATATACTGACTATTATCGGTGTAAACAGGTTTTTCCTGAATTTTCGGCGGCATCCCTCTTACTATAAATGCCAGTGTAGATTTATTATTATGAATATCGGCAGTGGTAATTTCAACGTGATAAATCCTGTCCTCATTGAAATTGAAAATACCCCGGTTCACAACATCCTGGTAAGCACTGAATTTATCGTTTGGAAGAAGATAAGTCCTTTCGTAATATGTTCTTTCCCTGATATAAGTTTCATAATCAATGTGGCTGTTGATATATATTGATTCGCTGAATGAAAATTCATCCATCACATACTTAAACAAGGATACGCTGTCGATTTTCATTTCTATTGAATAAACCGCACATTTATTATAGCTGTCGTTCAGCAGGTCATAAGATTTAATACCAAAACCCGCTGATCCGCTTATATTTATCTCATTACCTGCAGGTATGTAATAATTCCCATGACCTCCTGCGACAATATATTTCCTCATTTTATTCTGATTATTTATCAGAGTGTTTTTCGTTACCGGGTAGACTGCAAGCTTTTCAATGACCGGTACAATATCATCACCTGTCCCGAATTCAAATAACAGCGGATTAACAGGCATCTCCGATTCAGATTTCCTTATCTCGTAGTGTAAATGAGGTCCTGATGAGCTGCCTGAATTGCCTGAATAGGCAATCAGATCCCCCTGTTCAAACCGAAATTTATCTTTTGGAGGGTAGACTGTTATGAGATAGCTTTTCTTTTCATACTGCTGGCTTACAATATATTCTTCAACTTCCGGTATAAACCTGTCAAGGTGTCCGTAAACCGTTGAATAACCCGACGGGTGCCTCAGATAGAGAGCTCTGCCGAATCCTCCGGGCGATATACTTATTCTGTAAATATAGCCTGATGCTGCGGCAACCACCTCTTTTCCAATGACTCCCTGTGTTTTTATGTCGAGACCAGAATGAAAATGATCTAACCGGAGTTCGCCAAAATTTGCTGATAATGACAATGGGATCTTAACAGGTGAAATAAAAAGTGTTTTATCTTTAGGATTCTCTGTTAATATATTCAAAATCAATATGCTCGATATCATCAATCTTATCAGGATCATGTGGCTGAAGTGTTTTGTCTATGAAGGTGCAAAGCTAACTTTCTGGTTCGATCAGGCAAACTATTTAGACCAATTTTTTGAAAATATCATTAACAGTATTAACTTTGTCATAAAGATTGAGCTATGTCCGATCAGGGTTATGAAGAATTAATAGTGTTGAACAATAAACTCGACGAACTGTTAAATAAATATCATAACCTGAAGGGTGAATGTGCCGATCTTAAAAACGTGAATGAAGCATCTAAGAACACTCTTCAGGAACGTGAAGCCAGGATAAGAGATTTGGAAATTAAATACGAAAGGGTAAAATTATCGGGAGCATTGTTGGGAGAAGGTGAAGATGCTTCAGAGGCGAAGAAGAAGATAAATGAAATTGTGCGGGAAATTGACAAATGTGTTGCTCTTTTAAACAGATAAAATATAACAATGGATGATAAGCTTTCAATCAGGGTTAATATAGCAGACAGATATTATCCATTAAAGGTAGAAAGGGAAAATGAAGAAAAGATCAGGAAAGCTGCCAGGATGATAAATGAAAAGGTGCTGCAGTATAAGCAGAGATACACCGATAAGGATGTTCAGGATTTTCTGGCGATGGCTGCCTTACAATATGTGATAAAACTCACAGAGGAAGAGGAAAAACTGGATAATGATTACCTCCCGGATACCATTAAAGAACTGATTCAGAAAATAGATACGGTTCTTGAAATAAAAGAGTAACTGCGTTCTTTAAAATATAATTAAAACATTGCCCGCACTGTTTCTTTATTCATTTTTAAAACTCAACAGTTAAAACTTTGGAGCCAACCTTAGTTCAGTAAGAGCAGGCCTCATCCCGAGCACTCGGGATCCCGAGTACTCGGGACAGAGGAAATTCGACCTGGAATAGGAGCTCCAACCATTAAGATATGGGGTTTTATAAAAGTTGAAGGAACTTTGCGGGTTTTTTATTGACACTTAAACCAAACATATATGACAACACTATCAATAATAGAACTAGGCGGCGGACTGATAATTGCGTTTTGTGCAGTATCACTGGCACTGGGCTTCGGCCTCTCATTCCTGCTATGGCAAACAGCCCTAAAGAATAAGAACAAAAGGATCCTGGCAGATGCAGAAACAGAAGCAGAGGTTATACGCAAAGAGAAGATAATCCAGGCTAAAGAGAGGTTTCTACAGCTTAAGACAGAACATGAAAAAGTAATAAACGAAAAAAACAGCAGGATATCTCAAGCCGAAAACAGAATAAAACAGAAGGAGATGATGCTGTCACAAAAACTAGAGGAATCACAGCGTAAGAAGAATGAGGCCGATGCCATACGGGAAAACCTCAATAACCAGCTTGATCTGATAGAGAAGAAATCTGAAGAGCTGGAAAGGCTTCATCGTCAGCAGGTGGAGCAACTTGAAGCAATATCTGGTCTTTCGGCTGAAGATGCTAAGGACCAGCTTATAGAATCCCTTAAAGAGGAGGCCAAGACCGGAGCAATGTCCTACATAAATGAAATTCTTGACGAAGCAAAAATGACAGCTAATAAGGAGGCTAAAAGAATTGTGGTTCAGACAATACAGCGTGTCGCAACGGAAAACGCCGTAGAGAATGCAGTGACAGTATTTCATATCGATTCGGATGAGATGAAAGGAAGGATAATAGGACGCGAGGGGCGTAATATACGTGCACTGGAAGCAGCAACGGGAGTGGAAATCATTGTCGATGACACACCCGAAGCAATTGTACTTTCAGCATTCGATCCTGTACGTCGTGAAGTGGCACGGCTGGCACTTCACCAGCTGGTGACTGACGGAAGGATCCATCCTGCAAGGATTGAAGAGATAGTTGATAAAACGCGTAAACAAATCGAGGAAGAGATACTGGAAGTAGGTAAAAGAACCACCATTGACCTGGGTATCCATGGCCTGCATCCTGAGCTCATAAGATTGATCGGGAAAATGAAATACAGGTCATCCTACGGACAGAACCTGCTTATGCATTCACGTGAAGTTGCTAACCTCTCGGCAATCATGGCAGCTGAGCTTGGACTCAATCCGAAGCTTGCCAAACGGGCAGGACTGCTTCACGATATTGGCAAGGTACCTGATGATGAACCGGAACTGTCGCACGCAATATTGGGTATGAAGATGGCCGAGAAATTCAGGGAGAAACCGGAGATATGCAATGCAATAGGTGCTCATCATGATGAGGCAGAAATGACAACATTAATTGCACCTATTGTACAGGTTTGCGATGCAATATCAGGAGCACGTCCCGGAGCCCGCAGGGAAGTTGTGGAGTCATATATAAAGCGTTTGAAAGAGCTTGAATCACTTGCTCTTCAGTATCCCGGTGTTATGAAAACCTATGCTATCCAGGCAGGGAGAGAGTTAAGGGTAATTGTAGGTGCTGAAAAAGTATCCGACAAGGAGGCTGAAGGACTCTCACTTGATATAGCTAAAAAGATACAGGATGAGATGACTTACCCCGGGCAGATAAAAATAACCGTGATTCGGGAGACACGGGCGGTTAATTATGCAAAATGATAGTAGAAGCGTTGCATGCAACGCTTCTACTATCTAATATATTTATTTTGCTATCTTTGGTTTCCCAACCAGATCGAGATCAATGTCGAATATCAAAATATTAAATATTGTAGGTGCCAGACCACAGATAATTAAAGCATCTGCAATAAGCCGTGCAATAAGTAAATATTATTCTGAAAAAATCACAGAAATAATTGTCCATACAGGTCAGCATTACGATAAGGAAATGTCGGCTGTTTTTTTTGATGAGCTGGAGATTCACAAACCCGACTATAATTTGGGTGTGGGTTCTGCCGGACATGGAAGACAGACTTCAATGATGATAACCGGTATTGAAGAGGTTCTTATAAAAGAAAAGCCTGATTGTGTGTTATTATACGGTGATACTAACTCCTCACTTGCCGGCGCTCTTGCTGCATCTAAGCTCCATTTCCCGGTTATTCATATTGAGGCCGGGCTCAGGTCTTTCAATAAAAGTATGCCTGAAGAACTGAACAGGATCATGAGCGATCATTCATCCACACTCTTGTTTGCCCCGACAAATGCAGCCTTTAAAAACCTTATGAATGAAGGGTTCAGACCGGAAAACAGTCCCCCATATACTATTGACAATCCAAAAATTTATTTCACCGGTGATATCATGTATGACAATGCTCTTTTTTATTCAGAGCTTGCAGAGAAGAAGAAAATATCATTCATTGAAGATCTGAAGGTGACACGCGATAATTATATTCTTACAACAATTCACCGCGATATTAATACAGATGATATCCGGCGTCTTGAAGCCATACTGACATCATTTAACACCTTGTCGGAAGAGCATTCAATAACTTTTGTAATGCCTCTGCATCCGCGTACAACGATCTCCCTGAAAAACAATCTATCATCACTCTATCAGGATCTGCTTAATTGTAAATATATCAGGATTATACCTCCTGTTTCGTATCTTGAGATGATCCTCCTTGAAAAGACCTGCAGGATGATAATAACTGATTCAGGGGGAGTACAGAAGGAATCTCATTTTTTCAGGAAGCCATGTATTGTCCTGAGGAAGGAAACAGAATGGGTAGAACTCGTTAATAATGGCACTGCGGTCCTTGTAGATGCGGATCCGGTAAGAATACAGACTGAATTTGAAAGATTGTTGAAAAATGGTTCTGCTCTTGAATTCCCTGGCTTTTACGGAAATGGAAAGACGGCAGAATTCATTTTGGAAGAAATCATGATGATGTTCGAAAAAGTATGATTCCGGGTATCTTAAGTTCTGTTATATTTGTAGTCTTAATGGTTAGTATTAGCTGATGGAGCGAGTATTGACGGATAGTAAAGCGCTGGTTACCGGGGGAGCAGGTTTTATCGGCTCGAATCTTGTGGAATCATTGCTGTATCGAGGAAATGGTTTAACATACTTGGATTTTGACTCAAAAACCAGTAATCACTGTCCTGATCCTGACATAAGTAAAAGTGTAACTATTAGCAACCTTAGTGATATCTCAGGAGTCATATATCTAGACTTTGATAAATTTTATATAACTTCGCGTTAGATTGCCAAATATATGATCAACAAGCTAAAATACAGAACTATACAGTTTTTCAAGAAACATTCTCTCCCACGTTGGCTTGTCCTGGTAATAGATATTTCTACTGTTTTAATAACATTCATATTTGCTTATCTTCTTCGATATAATTTTGAATTTTTTACATTCATCTGGTCTTTAACAATTTATCATGCTATCCTGGTTACATTGGTGTATATGGTTTTTATGATACTATATAAGTCATATTCAGGATTGATAAGGCAGACAACTATTAAGGATACATTTGTTATTGCTGTTACAAATACAACTGCAATGGCAGTAATGGTTATTATTACTCTATTTAGCAGACTTTTTGAATGGAATGAGGTTTTTAATGTATCAATATCAATTTTGATGATACATTATGGAGCAATAACAGTATCTCTTATATTCTTCAGGATCTTCATTAAAATGTTTTATGTTTTTGTTTCTGTGCCTACCAGCAAAAGAAGGAATATTTTGATTTATGGATCAGGAGAGACCGGTATTATCGTGAAAAGGGTTATAGAAAGCGATCCCAGTAGTGAATATCAAATCAGAGGTTTTATTGATGACAATAGAAAGCTTCAGGGCAAAAAGGTAGATGGATATCCAGTGTACTCTAGTTCTATTCTTAGTAAGGACTTTATTGAAGTGGAAGATATCAAAGTATTCATTTTTGCTATAAAGAATATCTCTGCAGTGAAGAAAAAAGAGATCCTTGAATCAGTCGTAAATTTAGGCCTTGAGATATTAGATACTCCATCTTTCGACCAGTGGTTTAATGGTCAATTACAGGTAAAACAGCTCAGGAAAGTACAACTTGAAGATTTATTAGGCAGGGAACCAATCACACTGGATCTTAAACGGATTGATGAAGGACTAAGTAACAAAACGATATTAGTGACAGGAGCTGCAGGTTCTATAGGATCGGAAATAATCAGACAACTTACCAGGTATCATTATTACCAATTGATACTTCTTGATCAGGCAGAGACTCCAATGTTTTATCTCGATAATGAAATGAAAGATAAATATCCGGCTTGCCATTTTAACTTGATTATCGGAGATGTTACCAACCTTGAAAAGATGGATCGTATATTCCAAAAATATAGGCCGGAAATAGTGTTTCATGCTGCTGCTTATAAGCATGTCCCAATAATGGAAGTCAATCCACATGAAGCTTTCAGGGTTAATGTTGGTGGTACAAAGATCATTTCAGAGTTATCTATTAAATATAGAGCAGAGAAATTTGTAATGATCTCATCAGATAAAGCAGTGAATCCTACCAGTGTCATGGGAGCTACCAAGAAGATCTGTGAATTATTGGTACAGGCACAGGCAAGGAGATCCGGAGTAACTGCCAGGTTTATCACGACCCGGTTTGGCAATGTATTGGGATCGAATGGATCTGTAATTCCTGTGTTCAAAAAGCAAATAGCAGAAGGGGGTCCCGTTACAATTACTGACCCTGAAATAAAGCGGTTTTTTATGACTATTCCAGAAGCATGCCAATTAGTTTTGGAAGCAGGATTTATGGGTAATGGGGGAGAGATATTCATCTTTGATATGGGCAATCCAATCAAGATACTTGATATTGCAGTAAAATTGATACATCTTTCAGGATTGGAGCCCTTCAAGGATATTGAAATAAAGTATACTGGATTAAGACCTGGCGAAAAGCTTTATGAAGAGCTTTTTTCCGATAATGAACAACAATTACCGACCTATAATCCCAAAATCAGTATTGCAAGAGTCGCTAATGAAGATTTTGAGGGTATCCTTGAAAAGATAAACATTATTTTAAGTACTATATATTCTAAAACAGCCAGTGAGCTTGTGGAGGCGATGAAGGAAATTGTACCGGGTTATGCAGATAAAATATCAGTTCTGTAAATTAGATAGATAGTCTAATCAATTAGAAATATTCAGAGATTATCATTTATAAGGATATAAAGAAAAATGGGGACAAATACATAAATATTTATCCCCATTTTAGTTTGCGTCAAATCAGCTATCTTTTTTGATTTTACATATTATGATGGGAATTGAAGTGTGAGTAAGATTAAATCCTAAATGTTCACCTGATTACCTGCTTTATTTTTAAAATAAAATAAATAATAAGTATATAGCTGCCTTGGTCGTCAGTCTTGTTCAGATTGATAATCATTTCTATTAGTTACAGAATACTGCATATCATATCTGGTTAAAAGTGTATAGAAAATACTGAAGAAAGCTATGCCAGTAAATCTACGGAGTGTTGATTCGAACATAAATGTAAAAATGCATATTATCATAAAACTGATGTAATATACCTTGTTTATGGAAGTATGTATAAATACTGGCAATATTAATCCGGCAATAAGCATTAATAAAGACAACAATCCTGCAGTAAGCCACTGTTCTATGAACTGATTATGGGCATTCAAGAATGTACCGAAATCATGCCCGTTTTTTTTAAACTGTAAATCTAAATCATCTTCTACATCTCCAATCCCGACACCTAAAAGCATATTCTTTTTAATAATTTGAAATGATGTATTCCAAATTATTCCTCTTTCATTTATAGATTCAATCTCTTCTATAGTTTCTGATTTATTATATTGAGCTATCAAATACCTGAGACGTGGATGTAAGAGTGAAATAACAATCAATGACATTATAATAATAATTGTACTAATCAATAAGGATTTTTTCTTTAAATAATTATTAATTAGTAGCCAGATAACCAAAACAGTAGCAGCAATTATTACAGATCTGGCTGATATAAAAAATATCATTACAAGAAAAAATAGACCTGCCAAAATCTTAATATAATTATATTTTGCTGATGTTAAATGCATTTTAACATCTATAAAGCAAATTGAGGCTGATAAAAGTACCATCATTCCATAATAAGTTGGATGCATTAGTCTTGAAAATGCTTCGTAGTAGAAAACATTGTCGCCCTGACCTATAGCTGGATTAAAAGCCAGGCTTCCACCAGAAATAGAAAAAGAATATATAATACTTTTTATCAGAAGATACACGGTGACAACAAAAGCGCCACAAACAAAAGAAATATTTATTGATCTGAAGGCAGATTTAGTGTATATAATCGGATTTGTAAATCCAAAAAATATCGGAAAAATAACTAATGAAGTCTGAGTCCCCAGATTATGGAATCCCATAGCTATGTTATTAGTCCATAATAAGCTTATAATGGAGATACTATATGATCCGACCAAAAAGAAAAAAGCCAGTCTGTTTTTTTTAAGGTTTGTCATACTGAATTTAGTTCTGAAATCACCCTCTAAAAACCATGATAGAATCCATGGCCACAAAGCAATAGTAAAAAAATGCCTGTTTATTGGCAAAGTAAAAAAAACCAGTAAGAGAAAAAACAAATTTAACTTGCCACTTTTAATGATTTCTCTATACGCCTTATTTACAACCTTTCCAATTGTGAGAAAAATTATTTTGAAATAACTCTTAATCCCTCGTTGATTAATATAAATTAGGTTTAGTTTAATTTTCTTGGGAAGAATCTCTTCAATGTAAAATTTCTCAGGATCAGATTGTTCCAATAACATTTCAGTTTCATTTGAAAAGTGAATTGAGGCATAATCGGTTATTCCAGGTTTTATACCTAATACAATTCTTTGTTCTTTTGTGTATTGATCAACATACTTCTTCACGTCAGGTCTGGGCCCAACGAGACTCATATCTCCCTTTAGAACATTGTAAAGCTGAGGTAATTCATCGATTTTATATTTTCTGATGAATAATCCAACAGATGTAATACGTAAATCATTCTTCGTTGTTAATAATAAATGTATTTTCGAATCGGACCGCATAGATCTGAATTTATATAGAGAGAAGCATTTATGGTCTTTCCCTATTCGATCTTGTTTAAAAAATACAGGTCCCCTGCTGTCCACTTTAATAAGAATAGCAATTACCAAAAACAGAGGTAAACAGAATATAATTCCCAGAAGGGAGAAGAAAATATCAAAGACTCTTAAAATGCGATCGGTCATAAAAAAATATTTATTGTAAATTTATACCTGCTACAATATGGGATCTTAGAAAAGGGCAGGAACAATTTATTATATTGTATAAATGTCCGGCTATTCTAGCTAACTGAGGTACTAGAGTTATTCTTTTAAATTTCTGTTGTGTGTCAGGGAATAATTTTTTTATATCATTTCTATTAATACCAGTAACGTCTTTATTCCAAGGATTATCATAAGCTAAATCATACCACAATATCATTCCATTTTCCTTAAGTATTTTTATCATTTTTACCGCCAGTGAAATTCTGAAATCAGTATCAAGAATGGAAGAAAATACCATTGATTGCAAAATTATATCAAATTTATTTTTGAACCTTATATCCATAGCATTCCCGGATATAATATTTATATCAGGGAAGTTTTTCTTTAGATTATCCACTCTGTTTTTCAAAAGTTCATTTGCCCAGATATTACTAGATAAAACGCCAATTCTCTTAAAAAAATGCAAATTTACTCCATCACCGGCTCCAATTTCCAGCACTTTCAATGCAGCTATGTTATCACCATATTTTGAGATTATTAGTTTAAAGAATTCTCTTTCCCGTTCTTTGTTACGATAATTTTCAAAAATCAGGTTTTTCTTGTTATCATCTGAGAATTTGTGTTGTTCCCTCCTTTGATACCTTTCAATTATTCTTACTGTCTCCAGTTGTCTCATATTATTACGAATTATTCCTTTTCAAAGGGCTTATTATTCGGTGGTATATAATACCAAAGAAGTATCCAATTCCATAACTGAAATGAATTAAAGGAAACAGAACAGGCAAGATAAAAATAAGCAAGAATTTTCTTTTTTTTATAGTTGCATAAAGAGAATAGCTGATATCAATAATTAAATAAATTGCTAAAATCAGAAGAAGAGGTTTAAATACTTGTGGATTCACCAGCAATAAAATAAATAATATTATGAGGAATATGACAAAGGCAGGAGGTATTAGCTGTCGAACATTTGCAGGGGCTCCGATTTTTTTATTCACTAATGGTTTATAGAGTCCATACTGATAAAACATCTGAATCATTCCCTTTAAAGAATCACGAGCATAGTAATCAATTATTGCATCGGGTATAAGATAGATTTTCCCTCCGTTTTTTATTAATCTGGCATTAAACTCATCATCCTGATTTCGAACGAGTTCTTCATCAAAAAAACCTATTTTATCGAATATCTCTCTTCTATAGCAACCATATGGAACAGTATCAACCTCCATTATTTTTTTACCACCTATCTTATACCAGGCATCTCCAACACCAAATGGAAGAGATGTTGCTGTGGCTATACCATAGGGTATTATGCCAGATCCTTTGGATAATGTATTCCAAATTCCTCCAACATTATCACAATGATATTTATCCAGACTTTGTACAAGAACAGAGATGTAATTTTTTGAATACCTGGAATGAACATCCATTCTCATGATGATATTCCCTTTAGCATTCTTAATACCAATATTCAAGCTTTTGGGAGTTGTCTTTACAGGATTATGAAGTAATCTTATATGATTGTATTTTTCGATATATTCATTTACTATTTCAACTGATCTATCTTCACTATTTCCATCCACGATAATTATTTCCTGCATATCAACAGGGTAATCATTATTTAAAACTGAGTCAAGACAATCAGCAATATATCGCTCTTCATTTCTGCATGGTATTATTATGCTCACAAGCGGTAAATTTTTTGAAGGAATTGACATTTCAGTAACTTAACATGCTGGTGATCAGGCTGATTTAGAAATTAACTTCTCATACCTTGTAATCTGGATTATGATAAGTGATAATAGTACAATATAACAAACAGATTCAAGGATCACAAATACCTTGAGAAATTGTCTAATTCCCAAACCATGTATGAAGAACATACACAGTATTGTGAGAAAATATATTGTCTGCCAGACCGAAAATACTTTTATTTTTTCAAAAGCTGCAAAAACAAGTTTAAAGGGTTCTGAAATAAATTTAAAGAAGATACCTATTATAAGAATTTTCGCAAATTCAGCACTTTCAATCCAGGTTTGCCCGAAAATCCATAATATTAACGGGTTCACGAACAGGTATATTAATATAACTCCAAGGAGTCCGGTTCCGATAATAATAATTAAAGTCTTTATAAAGTCAGAGAAAATCGATTTGTTTTGATTTCTATAATCATTGAATCTCTGAAGTAGAACCTGGGACAGCGGTTCACTTATGAATACTATTGGGATAAATAAGATTAACCTTGTAAGGTCGAGATATCCCGTAAATCGCTCTCCAAATTTTATGTTAACAAGGAAAATTGGAAGGGCAATTGTTAGTGTATTGAATAGGGTAGGAAGTGTATTATAAATTGCAAACTGCCTGTATCTTTCAGCCATTTTATATATTCTTGACAAATCAGGCTTGAGTATTCTCAGGCCACCATGAACAGAAAAAAGTAATCCTGATAATACATTGGCTATCTGGCCAATTATATCACCGATAAATAATCCCAATCCTATATTTCTTCCTGTCGAAATAAATACTTGCCCAATTCCTTCAACCGATCGTCTGAAAATTTTTGAAACTCCAATAAATAAAAATCGTTTATTTCTTATCATATAATAGAGAAATCCATTATAGATGCTAAAAAGCAAAGCAGATAATGGAATCAGATAGATCCAGATCTGATATTTATCAGGGTATTTCCAAAGATAAATAATCTTATCATGAAAGATAAATAACACAATGAAAGCCAATATATTAAGGAGTAGAGCGAGAAAAATAGATAAATGAAGAAGTGCTCTTGCATCATCAGTATCCTGAGGTAATGCAATCGCCACCTCATACTTAAAAGAGGAAATTACTACCAGGATGCCAACAACACTCAGGTATACCGAGAGTGCACCAAATGCTTCAGGAGAATAGATATTCCGTAGTAATGGTTGCAGTAATATCGGGATGAGGGACGCAATAGCAGTTCCGGAGGAAAGCCGTATTACGTTTGACAAAATATTACCTTTGGATTTTCTTCCCAACTATTTTAAGTATTTTGATACTGCACTTGCCAAGACTTCGGCAACTTTAAATATTTGTTCGTCAGAGATATTGTAAAATCTTGGCAACGAAATTTCCCTTGAATATGAATCATATGAAACCGGAACGTCTGTTACATCATAACCTAAATCTTTATATGCGGTATAGAGCTGCAATGGCTGGAAATGCACATTTACATATACATGATTCTCATGACAATAATTTATGATTTTATCTCTTAATTGTTCATTGATGCCCTTAATTCTGAGAGCATAGATATGGTATGCTGAAGTCCTCTTCTTATCAGTATGCACTGGTATTTCTGCCCATTTATATTTTGATAAAAGTTTATCATACATATTAAAGACATGTCTTAATTTAACTAATGTATCATCCTCATATCTTGATATTTCAACAACACCTATCGCAGCCAGTACATCAGTCATGTTTGCTTTAATTCCCGGAATAACTACGTCATATTTCCATCCTCCATAGACAGTTTTTGTGAGAGCATCTATCGTTTGCCCATGAAGTGAAAAGGTCCTGAAATACTCGTAAAGTTCTTTATTATTAAAAGGTTTTGGCAGATTAATCAATACTGCTCCACCTTCAGCAGTGGTAAGGTTTTTAACTGCATGAAAAGAAAA
>CAZHRV010000173.1:0-2745 GCA_964535035.1 uncultured Rikenellaceae bacterium | reverse complement strand
GGTAATAGAAAAAATTTTGAGCGCTATCTCCGAATAAAAATAAAACAAAGCTATTGAGAGAATTAAAAGAGGTAATGAATTATTGAAAAGATGTGTAAAATCGTCATGAATTAATGGTGAAATAATAATTCCGGGCAGACCCTTCAGCGACCGGGGGTAAATCCCAAGATCCGAAAGATCAATCTCAAATAAAATCTCAATGATCTTCACCAGCCACATAAGGAATACGAAGGTTACCGGGATAATCAGGCTCAGAAAAAATTTCTTTCTGTAAAAAGAGCCTTCGGCTTTTATTTCAGGATTATCTGACATAATTTATCGTGCAATCGTTCAGTCATTTTCCACTAAGTATTATCTTTATATTCTCTCCTTCTCCCCTTCCTTTTTTAATCTCTTCCGGGAAAAACGATTCCTGCAGCTTCCCTTATCCTGTCGAGTGTCTTTATCAGATCAAGACTGAATTTAAGAGGAGCAACAGGACTTTCAGTCAGTCCCTTATCAAGACATTTCATCACTTCTTCTGCTTCCCAGTGATAACCCATTGCAGGGGGATCAAACTGGAATTCCTGCTTTTCAGTACCATGCAATTCCAGGATCACTCTCTGGTTCATATCTTTGCCCCGCGCTACAGTAAGGTTCCCTTTTTCACAATATATCTCACATCCAATCCCGGTGTTTGTCCTGAATGAGCTGTAAAGCGAGGCCATCCTGTCATCAGGGTAACTGAATATTACACTCAGCGACTCTTCCGAACCTGTTTTTCCGAACACGGCATTGGCTTTTACTTCTGAAGGGACACCCAAAAAAGTCAATGCATCAATTACAGGGTAGATCCCTATATCGAGTAGTGAACCCCCTCCGAGAGCAAGGTTGAATTTCCTGTTATTTGCATCATAAGGCGGTATGAATGAGAAATAACCATTAAGATGAATTACTTTCCCAGGAATTCCTGATTGAATAATCTCATGTGCCTTTTTATAGAAAGGCTGAAAGGGAGGCCAGAGTGCTTCCATGAGGAAAAGATCATGGTTTTTTGCCTCACTGATCATTTCAGTTACCTCTTTTGTGTTTAGTGCAAATGCCTTTTCACAGATCACATGTTTCCTGTTTCTCAGACAAAGCATAGTATGTTCGTGATGATGCGAATGAGGTGAGGCAATATAGACGATTTCTATTTCCGGATCAGATGCCAGCTCCTCATAGCTCCCGTAGTATTTCTTAAATCCATAATCTGAAGCAAACAAATGTGCCCGCTTAGAGTCACGTGAACCAACAGCATATAATTCAGCATTTTCCAGTAGTTTGAGTCCCCCGGTAAATTTTGCTGACATCTTGCCGGTGGCCAGAATGCCCCATTTGTATTTCTTCATGATGCGAAAATTATTTGTATAAATATAGGTATTCTAATAGTATTCTGCTTATTTCTATAATATACCAAATCCCATGCTTCAGCGGGACCACCCCATAAAGGGGGGTTGGGGGGTCAGTGAATTTAGCAGGGGGTTGGGGGGTCATAATGAAGGAGAAAGAGATAAAAAATTCAATTTCTATCTTGCCTGTTATCAGCTATTTATAAAATATATTCAAAAATACTTTAATTTTTTTACTACTATGTATTGCATGGTATTATTATTTTACTATATCTTTGCATTGTCATGTTATATGTACGATATAGTAGTAAAAAAAATTAATAACTATGAAAATAACAGTCAGTATCAACCTCGGAGGCTATTCATTTAATATTGATGAAGATGCTTATACCGAATTAAAAAGGTACCTGAAGAACCTTGAGCTTCATTTTGCCGAAGAGGAGAGCTCCTCCGAAATACTTTCCGATATCGAGAGCAGGATGGCGGAGCTTTTTCGCGGGAAGCTGACAGCCTACAAACAGGTAATTACAATTGATGATGTAAACAAGGTGATATCAGTACTGGGTACACCTGAAGATATTTCAGACAATGAAAAAAGATCAGCCGGTGAGAAATTCTCATCGCCAGGTTACAACAGGATGTACCGCGATCCTGATCGCCGTATTATCGGCGGTGTATGTTCCGGAATGGGCGCCTACTGGAATACCGAACCCTGGATAGTAAGGGTGATCTTTCTTGTCCTTGCCATGATGGGTGGATTGGGAATCCTGATATATCTTATCCTCTACATAGTATTACCGGAAGCAAAAACCACCGCACAGAAGATTGAAATGAAGGGTGATCCAGTTAATATTCACAACATCAGGGAATCTGTGAAAAAAGAATTTGATACGGTTACAAAAAAAATGAAGCTGTAAAGATACAGACCAGGAAGGCTGTTCATGAAGTTTAAAATCTAAAAAACAATTATTATGGATCTTGAAAATACAAAAGCACAGATGCGCAAGGGGATCCTGGAATACTGTATCCTTTCAGTATTATCAAGGAATTCCTGTTATGCAAGCGATATCATCAAAGAACTTAAAGAGGCAAGGGTTATCGTTGTCGAAGGAACCCTTTACCCTCTTCTTACACGGCAGAAAAACGCCGGATTGCTTAGTTACCGGTGGGAAGAATCCCAGCAGGGGCCACCCCGGAAATATTATGAGCTTACACCCGAAGGTAAGGAATATCTTGCCGGCCTTGATAAATCATGGGATGAACTGGTTGATTCAGTCAATCTGATCCGTACGAGAAAAAAATCTAAAACCACCTAAATTTTGAAAAGATGGAAAAGACAATAAAAATAAATCTTGGCGGAGTATTATTCCATATT
>CAZHRV010000172.1:0-22199 GCA_964535035.1 uncultured Rikenellaceae bacterium | reverse complement strand
ATAATACTGTTCTCGCTCTTTATTTTAATTTCTTTTGGTAAATCAGAAACTCAAAATACAGCATCACCAGGATCTCTTTACCAGGCTGAACTGGTACCTGGAAATATCCCGGCTGGTCCCGATGCAATCGTGTTTAATGCTGTCAATATACCCAATCTTTACACAGAGTGCTTAAATGCCTTGCACAATACAAGCCCTGACCTGTTTTCATTACAATATAAAATATCCAGTTACAACCATAGTACAGATCAACAGTTCATAAACATGCAAAAAACAAGGCAGGTAATTGAACCTCTGTTCCTATGGAAATTATATCATCCTGTTTCCCCGGGCAAAAATGATGACTTGCCGGTTTTAAGTTAATGTTGTTGGTTTCTCTTCCTGAAGAGAGAAAAGAATTAAATTTTAACTTAAAACTTACTTTTATGAAAACCAAGATTTTTATTGTTACAAGTATCGTTGTGGCATACCTATTAGGCGGATGCACAACGGGAAAAGACTTTGATTATAAAGTCACTGTTTTGCCTCAGACATACAATTCAGTTCCGACACTCAGCGACATGAATAAAGCTGCTGAGGTAATTAAAAAAAGACTATATTACTTTTTCAGTATCCCTGAAAAAAGTATAATACCTGAGGTTACTGATAATAAGATATCATTAACCATACACAATATCGATACCGGCAAAATTGACCTGATTAAAAAGGTGATCACTGATTACGGTAAACTCGAATTCCGGGAGACATATGAGAACAGTGAAATCATTGAATGTCTCTCAAAGGCAAACAATATGCTGCGGGATATGCAACCTGTTGCTGCAGAAGCTGATACACGCGAAGAATCTGTAAAGGATAATCCATTGCCTGGAATCCTGAGTCCGATGATTACTGACCAGGGCAAGCCAATGCCTTCATGCATGATAGGACTTGTCAGTGGAAAAGATACCTCGCAGGTCAATAAGTATTTGAAGATGGATCAGGTAAAAGCGCTTTTCCCCGGTGATATTAAATTTCTCTGGAGCGCGAATCCATACAAGTATGACAGTTCAAAATCATTGTATGAGCTTCATGCAATTAAGGTTTCTGCCGGCAATAAACAGGCTCCTCTTGATGGGAGTGTAATTACTTCGGCGGAAGTGATTGCCGGATCATCCGACTCGGATCTGAGGATCCGCCTTTCGATGGATAGTGAAGGTGCCGCAACCTGGGCCGGAATAACACGTGAAAATATTAACCGGTGCATTGCGATTGTATTTGATGGTTATGTCAGATCATATCCCAGGGTAATGAATGAAATCAGTGGTGGAGATACTGAAATATCAGGTAATTTTACTCTCGATGAAGCAAACGATTTTGTCAATATGCTTAATTCAGGTCAATTACCTTACAAACTGAAAATCGTTGAAGGACAAATAATAAACAGGGAATAAATTCCAGGTATTTTCTTTTGTATGAGTGTGAGACGAGGAACTACAGACTTCATCCCGCCTACGGGGTAAACTCCGTGACAGACGTAGTTCCTCGTTATAGGAACGATGGGCTGAGCGGAGCGAAAGACATCCGCTACAAGTTCAGTGTGTTAATCGCTGAACGTTGTACTTATCTCTCAAGCCATCTTCTGAATTCCGCTATCTTGCTGCGGCTCACTAGGATGTCATCATCCCGGGAATTGGTTATCTTTAATTTTAACCTGCTGCTGGAATAGGAAATAATGTCAAATATTGCATTGATATTAACGATATGCTTTCTGCTTATCCTGAAGAACAGTGCAGGATCAACAAGCTTCTCAACCTGCTCAAGTGAATAATTGATATCGTATGTCTTGCCTGTGCTTTCAAGAATAAATGTTGATTTCTCAAGACTAAAAAATAAATTTATGTTCCCGGTTTCAATAGTCTTAATGTGAATACCCACATTTACAACAAAACGCGATTTATTTTTATCGGTCAACGATTTCATTACCTGGTCAACCTTATACCTCAGAGCCTGAATATATGAATCCCTGAAAATATTATTGTCTGAAATGAACCGGTCTGTGGCATATTTGAGATCATCTATACTTAACGGCTTCAGCAAATAATCAATACTGTTGAATTTAAACGCTTTAATTGCATACTCCTCGAAGGCAGTCGTGAAAATCACCGGACATGTTATGTCAACATGATCAAATATTTCGAAGCTTAATCCGTCTGATAACTGTACATCAAGGAAGATCAGATCGGGCATCGGATTATTGCCGAACCAGGTCACTGCCTCATCAACTGAAGAGATCACAATGTCTGTCTCTATTCTTGCATCAACCTGGCTTATTAACCTTTGAAGATGTTCGGCCGCAAGTTTTTCATCTTCAATAATTAAAGCTCTATACATTTTTTATACTTAAAACAGGAATTTTCACTACAAAGCTTTCATCTGATACCACAACCAGGACATCTTTATCAGACAGGTATTTGTACCTTGATTTAATGTTTTCCAGGCCTATTTTGCTGGATACAATTTCAGTTTTTTTAGGCTGCAGGTTGTTTTTTACAATGATATAATTTTTTTCTTCCCCGATCTCAACTATCAATTGTTTACCTGCTGAGATCGTATTGTGCTTGATGGCATTTTCAAGAAGCATTTGCAACGCCATCGGAATAATATATTTATCAGCCGCATCGGGTAAGCTTATGTTTATCTGAAGCGAATCTTCATATCTTATCCGGTACAGGTATGCAACTGATTCAACCAGTTTCTTTTCAGTTGCCAGATCAACAACCTCTTTTTCGCGGCTTTCAAGCACATATCTGAAGACATTTGAAAATTCCCGGATAAATATCACAGCCTTTTCCTGGTCTTTATAAACCAGTGAAGATAATGCTGTTAAGCTGTTGAAAAGGAAATGCGGATTAACCTGGTTCTTAAGAGCTTCATATTCTATCAACAGCTTTTCTCTTTTAAGCTTTTCTTCATTTAGGGCTGCCTGCCTCCAGCTTGTAAAGAAATGAGAAAGATTGATAAGGATGATGCTGATAATGATAAAACTGACCAGGTATTTCAGCCCTTCATATGTTTTGCTGTATAAGATGTCAATTTGCTGTCGTTGTATTACAATAAAGATCAGGTAATTAACTGCAGTGAGAATAAGAATGCCACTTATTGTTTCAAGAAGAGCCGTTAAAAAAAACCTCATGGTGGGTTTCTTCAGCCATGGGATATGCTGTTCGAGCTTCCATTCGATGTATTCAAAACTCTTCATGGAAGGGATGCCGATTGCCAGGGAATAGATAAAAACAAACAGCATGATACTGACAGATAAAAATCCCTGCGGGTATGCCAGGAGGGTAATAATTAATCCTATGATGACGGGAATTATCAGGTTCCATCGAGTAAACCTGAACAGCTTAAAATCGGATTTTATATAAATGTCAGAAAACATTATTGTCAAATTTAGACATTTATGTCAGACTCATTATTGCTTATTCCTGTTTTTCCGGCTGTTTGTCAGAATCATGTTCGGTTGATGCGGCTTTGCACTCGTTATAAAGTTTCAATGTATCTTCTTTTCCCCATGCCGGATGAACAATGCTTTTCGGTTTAAAACTCCTGAATATATTTAATGCTTTTTCAAATAAGGGAATTGCAGCCTCTTTTCCTCCTCCGAAAAATTTGGGTGTGTACATCAGCGATTTACCTTTTAAATAATATATCCTGGGATTTCCGGGGTCAAGATTCAAGGCATCATCAAGAGCACCGTTAGCTTTCGGAAGGTACAGTGGGCCGTTGATCATCGGGCTGATCGACATACGGGCAAAATATAACATGCTTTGAAGCACATAGATCTCCGATTCGTCGGATTTGATCTTAAAAGCTTCATCAAGAAGATCCTGGGCCCTGTCACAGTACATTTCCATGATATTTCCATCAGTCTCAATAAAACTCATGTTGATATAAGCATAGGCTCCGTAATAATATGGTATCCAGTCATCTGTGTAAACAAGAAAGATCCGTTCGCTGCAATTTGTCAACTGCCGGTAATTCTCCAGTTTATACTCCTGATGAGCCAGGTCAATACTTTTCCTCAGCACTGAATAATACAAAGTATCGCTGCCGGCAATAGTCTGCGATAACATAATTGAAATTAACGCAAAGAATATTATTTTCATTTTATATATTTTGTTTAAACTAAATTATCCTTTATGCCTTTGTGCCATTGCACCGTTCTTTACATTTCAGGTTTGCCCGTAAAGGAGACAAACAGGCCGATCAGGTAAGACCTGCGTGACACCGGCAAGACAGGTGCTGATTCATATACTCCGGATTCATCCGGACGACCTGCATACCTGTATCCGAAAATATTCCCGCTGCCAGTGATATTGCTGACCTGGGCATAGATCATAGTAAACTTCCCGAAAATCCTGGTAAAATGGAAAATGCTCAGGCTCAGGTTATTGTATGATTTTGTTCTTTGTATTTCAGAAAGACTGATATTCGGATCGATATAAGGCCGTCCGCTTGAGAATTCATAACCTGCGCTGATATATGATTCGGGTCTTTCAATATAATGCTTATAAATCAATGACACATTATGTGTTGCAAGGAAAAACGGAGCGTGCGTAAAACTATAATCCCTGTAATTGCGCCTGCTGTCAATCAATGAATAGGATATCCAGAAATCTCCGTTTTTTATTGTTTTTGAGTCTCTGTAGAAAAGATCAATGCCTTTTGCATATCCCGATCCGTTGTTATTATACGCCTCAGGCGCAATGGCATAAAGAGAGTCGTATTTTATAAGCCTGTCATAGTTTTTATAGTAAGCTTCAATCCTGAATATCCTGCTCTCTTTAGTCAGCTGGTAATTGATTATGAAGTGTTCGGACTTTTCAGTTTTCAGTTTATTATTATAGCCCAGGTATTCGTTTAAAGGCTGTTCGGAGAAGCTTCCGTAACCCAGCGACATCTGGCTGTTCACGGAAGTTTTATAAGCTAAAGAGAACCGGGGAGAAACGTAAGACTCATCAGACATCGGTAATGATTCAGCTCTTCCGCCGATACGGGTTGAGATCCTTTTCATTATCCTGATTTCTGACTCAAAAAAAGCTGAAATTACCGGACTGTTATACTTCCATTCATATGAATTGCCTGAAAGAGGTACATAATCTCTCAAATAATCTTTGTTTAACAGGTCTGCACCGAACTTTATTTTCAGATTTTCACTTACAGGCTTTGTCATGGAGAGCTTAAGCTCATATGATTGTTTTGTGGTTTCAATATTATCTTCATCCATATTGACTTTTTCAATATCAAAACTGTACGAAGCACCCGAACTCACTATCCAATCTTTCCCGATTGTGCCTTTGTACGACGATACTACGAACAGATCGTTATTCTTTAGGGAGATGAGGTCATCCATCCTTGTGTCGAGGTCGTAATAATACATGCTGCTGTTATCCAGTGAATAATTGGCCAGGATCTTTATCAGGCCTCTTTTCCCTGTTTTCTGACGGAATGCTATCGTCTGGTTAAAACTCTGAGGTTCGCGATCCCATTTGATGTTCGTGTTGAAGATTCTGTAAGAGGGACACATATTTATATATTGTGTTGAACCAGACAGGGATGATTTTTCCCGTTTTTTTGTTCCGATGAAATTGACACCTGACAGAAACAGGGAAACACCTGCTTCATCTTTTTCCGGGGTGTCTATCGAATTCATGATCAATACTGAAGACAATGCCTGCCCGTATTCGGCCGAGTACCCGCCCGTACTGAAAACTGTACCCCGGAACAGCATGGGTGAGAATCTGCCGCGAACCGGTACTCCCGGCATTTTTGCAGTGTATGGACTCTCAACCATCAGTCCGTCAATGATCGTTTTAGTTTCATTTTGTTCACCTCCGCGGACAAACAAACCACCTTCATCACTTGCATTGCTTGTTCCCGGCAATGTTCTCATAACGCTTAATGCATCACCGAAACCTACGGGATTGGTAGCCATGTCAATCTTGTTCAATACCACGGATTTTTTCTTATCCCCGGCTTCAAATGTGCTGGCATAAACGACAATTTCTTTTAGCTCGATATCATTTTCGGCAAGAATGATATTAAATTTAATAGTGTCATTCTGAAGCCTGAAGGGCTCTTCATGTGTCTTATAACCAATACAGCTCACGACCATTGTCATGTCTCCCGTCAGATCAGTTAATAATGAAAAATTACCCTGTTCGTCGGAATTTGTTCCTTCGATCGTTCCTTTTAGATAGATATTTGCCCCGATGACTGGCTGATTTTTGCCGGTCTGAATGCTTCCTTTTATGGTTGTCTGGCTTAATAAGCTGCCTGCCTGCACAAATAACAATATTATTGGGATGATAGCCTTTGTCATTGATTTTATTTTTATCTATGCAAATCTTATCTTCCTGCTGAAGATTACAAAATAAAAGTTACCGACAGGTTAAAAATGAATGACGAAATGCAATGGAGACAAATGAATTGAAGTCCGTCACCAAAATTAGGTAAAGGCGCACTTTGTACACCGTATACTAAACACTAAACCATCCTTCGCTATCCTCCTGTAAGCCCGGGATTAACTACGATAGGCAAAAGACAGTAAAAGGATTCAAATAAAAACAATGTTTAAAAAATACTTAAATTTGAATTATGATAAACGGGACTGAAGAAGTTTTCGATTTATAATTATGAATAAAAAATTTGACCGGTTTGTACAGTTGTTAAATAAGGAAATAAGACTTCTCCTGAGTATAAGCTTTGGGATATTTTTATTCATACTTTTTTTCCAGCCATTTCCTCTCGAAAGGTTCGATTTTAACAACAGGCTGCTGTTTGTTGCCGGTTTTGGGGCCATTGTCTTTTTTTTCATGTTCTTACTGAGGATTGCTTTCCCCCGGATAATTCAAAAGAATGATCAAAACGGCAGCGAGCCTGCCCTGTCTTTGTACCTGGGCAGCTTAATTATTTTGACTTTATGCTCCGTTGCTTTTACCTTCTATCTGCGGTATGTGGGATTTGTAAGTATCTCCTTCTATATAGTTTTTAAAATAGTATTGATCTGTCTCGCCCCGCCGGTGGCTTTAAAGTTATATGATGTAAATAAAGGATTAATCCAACAAAATGAATCTTTGATTTCTGAGCGGAAGACAATTCAAAAACAGATTGAAAAATATGAAGAAGATAATCTTAATAAATCTATTGAGTTTATTTCTGAAACAGGCACTGAAAACCTCACACTTCTCATTGCAGAAATTATCTTTATTCAATCTGCTGATAACTATGTTGAAATAGTATATATGGATGGTAATAATTTTAAGAAAATACTTATACGGAATACTATGAAAAATATCGAGCTTCAGATTAAACCGTATTCGAATTTTATTCGCTGCCACAGATCGTGCATAGTAAACATGCATTATATCGAAAAGCTTCATCAGGATTACAGCAGTCACTGGATAATATTAAAGGGATACCAGGAAAGAATCCCTGTTTCGAGGCAGTATCTGTTAAAGCTCAGAGAAGCCTTATAGGTGACCAGGGACGAATGGCATTTACCCCTGATCTCTGATATTTATCCCTATTTTTTTGATTAATCCCTGATTAGCGTGCATTAGTCCCTTTTTTTTGCTTTGGGTATATCATGAAAATACCTTTGGCAGAAATTATCTTTTACCGCTATGAATATTCTGTTAGTATATCCTCAGTATCCTGATACATACTGGAGCTTTAAGTATGCTTTAAAGTTTATTTCCAAAAAGGCTTCGAATATACCTTTGGGTCTTATTACCGTAGCATCATTATTACCTGACCACTGGAATAAAAAACTCACGGATCTCAATGTTTTCAGGCTCAGGGATAAAGATATTATTTGGGCAGATTATGTTTTCATCAGCGCCATGTCGGTTCAGCTGGCTTCGGCAAAACAGATTATCGCGCGATGCAAACAGCTAAATACCAAAATGGTAGCAGGAGGCCCGCTGTTCACGGAAGAATATGATCAGTATCCTGAAATAGATCATTTAGTGCTAAATGAAGCAGAAATAACTTTACCTCTTTTTCTTGAGGATCTTAAAAACGGAAGGCCAAAAAAGATCTATCAGTCAGATAAATTTGCTGATATGACAAAATCACCTTTGCCCGATTATTCACTTTTAAAATCAGGTAAATATGCAACGGCTGGAATACAGTACTCAAGAGGATGCCCTTTTGATTGCGAGTTTTGTGATATTACAGCCCTTTTTGGACATCATGTTCGCACAAAGACATCAGCGCAGATAATTGCCGAACTGGATCAATTGCTGCAAATAGGATGGAGAGACAGTGTGTTTTTCGTGGATGATAATTTTATCGGGCATAAAAAGAAATTGAAAACTGAGTTGCTTCCGGCGATTATTAACTGGATGGAATCAAACGGCAGTCCGTTCATGTTTATCACAGAAGCCTCTATTAATATGGCTGACGATAAAGATCTTATGAATATGATGGTCAAAGCAGGTTTTAATAAAGTATTTGTGGGTATTGAAACTCCGGAGGAGAGTTGTTTGATGGAGTGCAACAAACTGCATAATAATAATCGCGACCTGAAAGAGTGTGTAAATATAATCCAGCGTTACGGGATGGAAGTTTATGGAGGATTTATAGTCGGATTTGATAACGATCCGCCGAATATATTTCAGCGGCAGATCGACTTTATTCAGAAAAGCGGTATAATAACTGCAATGGTCGGGCTTCTGAATGCCCCGCGATTATCAAAACTATACAAGCGGCTGAAAGATGAAGGCCGGATAACTGACAAATTTTCCGGCGATAATACCAATTACTCAATGAATTTTAAACCGATAATGGATAAAAATGAATTATTGAAAGGATATCAGAAAATCATTCAGAACATCTATTCCTGCAAATCCTACTATGCCAGAGTGAAGTTGTTCCTGAAACAATATGATCCTCCGTTCCGCGAGCCGCTTTCATTAAACAGGGTTATGGCATTTATAAAATCGGTCATATATTTAGGAATTTTAAATAGGAACCGCAGATACTTCTGGAAGCTACTTCTCTGGAGCATTTTCAACAAGCCTAAGTCATTTCCCCTGGCAGTTACCTACAGCATTTATGGATATCATTTCAGGAGAGTCTTCAGGAATATTAGCTGAGCAAAGCGTACAGTGTACAGGATATAGTGTACAATACTAAACGCTGTACACTCAAACGCTCACACTCTCAAATCTTCGAACGCTCAAACATTCAAACAATTTCATTAAAAAAGTGTTTTTAAAATATAATTTCTATATTTACCGCCTTTAAAATGAAGAAGTAATAGTAATAACCGGATAATCTGAATTAAAATGAATATTAAACTAATGAATAAGGGTGCAGGGATACTGATCGTCTC
The DNA here is from genome assembly GCA_964535035.1 of uncultured Rikenellaceae bacterium. Classification (GTDB taxonomy): domain Bacteria; phylum Bacteroidota; class Bacteroidia; order Bacteroidales; family VadinHA17; genus LD21. The sequence continues at coordinate 12,820 of CAZHRV010000172.1, read as the reverse complement.
TTCTATTATCGGTACAAACCTCAATGCACAGGTACGTAATGATGTGATAAAGGTTTATAATGAAGGTGCAAAGGCATCACAAACTGATCCTGCTGCTGCTATTGTGGCATTTGAGAATGTAATACAACTGGCAGCCACGGTTGGAGAAGAGGCTGTTGACCTCAAGGAGAAAGCAATGAAAATATTGCCGGGAATGTACGTTAAGGTTGCCCTTAACGCTCTGAACGAAAAGAAACCGGCACAAGAAATAATTCAGGCTGCAAAGGCAGCCTCCGCAGCATCAGAAAAATATGAAAGCGAATCAAATAAGATAAATGCCGGGAAGGTGCTGGTACAGGGTTATAACAAGATGGGAACCGATTTCTTTACCCTGAATGATTATGAAAATGCCCTGCTGGCATTTGATTCACTTCTACTCATCAACCCTGAGTATCTAAATGCAATTTATAACAAGGCCCTGATATATATAAGACAGAATAATAACGACGCCGTGGAGGAGACAATTGATCTGTTCCTTGGGAAGCTGGAAGGCGGAACCGATGATGAAAAGGCAAAACAGGCATCTGCCACCGCACTTGAATATTTCCGTGCAGCCGGATCACAGGCAAACCAGGCAGATAACCTCGATGAAGCCCTTGCTCTTCTGAATAAAGCAGCAAAATACGGCGACGACAAAGATCTTTTCTACTACTTCGGCGATGTTTATAACAAACAGGAGAATTTCGACCTGGGTGCTGAATATGCACAAAAAGGACTGGATCTTGAAACGGGTGATGCCGAGGCTAAAGCGAAATTTTACTATCAGTTAGCCGTTGCACAGGCAGGTAAAGGAGAAACAGCCAATGCATGCGCTTCATTTAAGAATGCTTTGTACGGACCCTTTGCCGAAGCATCAAAAGCACAGAGAACAAATCTTAAATGTGAGTAGACACTCCTTCGTCCCGAGTACTCGGGACTACGGAGGAAAGCGTACAGCGTACAGGGTTAAACGCTAAACGCTGCCTGAGGAATTTAAGTATTAATGTAAATTAAATCCTGTCTTATTCATAAATTATGTTGACATTTGTCAACTGTATGAAATACAGGTTATTTTCAAAAACTACACTTTCTGCATTTCTGAAAATGCTGGCCGGAATTTGTTTGATCTTCTTCCCGGCAAATGGCGGAATGGCACAGAGAGCATCATTTAAACATGATAATCTGAACCGGACTTTTCATATTCATTTTCCGCCAAAATATGATAAATCGGTACAGATGCCATTGGTCATTGTTTTACATGGAAGGGGAGGGACCGGAGAAAGCATGGTAATTGTTACACGCAAAGGTTTTGACAATCTGGCCGATGCGGAAGGATTCATTATAGCATATCCTGATGGCATAGCGCTGAACTGGAATGACGGTAGAATGGATGAAGAAGCGAATGACCGTGCACACAGGGAAAATATTGATGATGTTGGCTTTATTTCTGCATTAATAGACTTTATGATAAAAGATTACAATACGGATCCAAAACGCGTTTTTGTTACAGGTATTTCAAACGGCGCTATAATGTCATATCGCCTGGCGTGCGAAATATCTCATAAAATTGCTGCAATTGCCCCTGTTGACGGAAATATTCCTCATATGCTTTACCCTGAATGCTCTCCTGCCAGACCTGTTTCAGTATTGGCCATTAATAATGTAAATGATCCGCTGGTCCCCTATGAGGGGGGGAGTATTTACAGCAGTATTCGCAGGATAAACCTTGGGAAAGTGATATCTGTGGATGAATCTATCGGATTCTGGGTAAACCGGAACCAGTGTTCACCTTTTCCGGTTGTGACTGAAGAGCCTGACATTGATCCCAAAGATGGTACAAGAGTAACAAGAAAGGAGTATATTAACGGTACTGACGGAACGGAAGTAATTCTTTATTCAGTTGACGGCGGAGGACATACCTGGCCCGGCGGTTTTCAGTATCTGCCTTCATGGATCGTTGGAAAAACCAGCAGGGACATTAATGCCTGCGAAGTGATATGGTCCTTTTTCAGGAAACATTCCAGGTAGTTATCAAAGAAATCAGACCATCAGCTTTTCAGGCTGCAATCAGTATAATGATAAACCCTTTATCTTTGCATTATATAAACGGGGAGGGAAAACTATTAATAATAAAACTATTCACGAGAGAGGCTGGCTGAAGCTTGATAATGCTGCAAAGCTGTTTCCGGCAATTATGTCAGATGATCTTACCTCGGTGTTCAGGATAAGTGCATCACTGAAGGAACCTGTGAGATATTCGGCCTTGAGGGAAGCTGTGGCAATAACGTCAAAGAGATTCCCGTATTTCAGTGTCTCCCTGGGAAGCGGAATATTCTGGCATTTCCTTGAATTTAACGATCAGATGCCACGTATCCAGGCTGAAGAAAAAATCCCCTGCACCGCTTTTGCCGTAAAAAGAAAAGGCGAACCCCTGTTCAGAATTATTATTAAAGGCAACAGGATTTCGGTTGAATTCATTCATATACTGACCGATGGCACAGGTGCCCTGGAATACCTGAAATCCCTGCTTTACACTTACCTGACTATTACCGGTAAGCATATCAGTACCCAGGGAGATATAATACTGCCCTCGATGCCGGTATCAGAAGAGGAGTACGAAGACGGATATAACAAGTTTTTTCAAAAACTGCCTCCTCCATCTAAACTTGTGAAAGCATGGCATCTTCCTTACAAACTTAATAAGAGGCCAAAATTAAGGGTGCTTCGTGCTGAGGTCAATGTTAATGAAATCCTTGAAGTATCCCGTAAGAATAAAGTGTCTTTTACCGAATATTTTGTGTCGGTTTACCATTTTTCACTGCAGAAAATCTATATTTCAGGAAAAGAAAAAAGTAAAAAAGAAAAACGAAAAGTCCTGAGGATTGAAGTACCGATTAACATGAGAAAAATATTTCCCAGCAGGACAATGCGTAATTTTTCTCTTTTTGTGTTGCCGGAAATTGACGTGAGACTGGGAACTTATACCTTTGAAGAGATACTCAAATCAGTTCATAACCAGTTGCAGATAAGTGCTGATGTCAAACAGATATCAAGATTTCTGTCGTCGAATGTCAGTTCTGAAAAGCTTTTTATTATAAGGATAATGCCTCTGTTCATTAAAAAAATGATTATCGCTTCCGTTTATAAAGGACTGGCTTCTAAGCGCTGGACAGGTTTGGTAACGAATCTTGGACTGGTGACTCTTCCGGGAGAAATGGAAAATATGGTTGATTCTTTTGAGCTCATTCCACCTCCGCCCAATGCAAATGTGAAGGTAGGCTGCGCTCTGGTTTCATATAAGAACAAGCTGAGGATCAGCTTTTGTAATATCACAGAATCATGTGAACTTGAACGGCATATTTTAAAGCATCTTTCGGATGCCGGTATTCATGTTAAGATTTTAAATAACGATTAAACCACTGACTATGAGAATATGCGTTAATTGCGGGATTGAACTGGATGATGGATTAATAATATGTCCACTGTGCGGCAAGGATCCGGAAAATAATGGTGAACAGGAACATATTCCTGAAAATTATCCTTCCGATATCATTCAGCTCTATAAAAAAGAAAATAAAAGGTATCTCTCGGAGTTAAGCGGAATAATAGCTTTTTCCGGAATCGCTGTCTGTACAATTGTTGACATGTTAATAAGCAAAGGACTGAGATGGTCACTCTTCTCTGATGTGTCAATAGCTGCGGTATGGATAATTCTCTCACTTTTCCTGTTCGCATATAAAAGACCTTTCATTTTGACCGCCTTCCTGATGCTTACAGTTCTGGCAGCTCTTTTTTTTATTGACCTGATAGCCGCCGGTCAGGAATGGTTTTTTCATGTCGGTCTTCCGGTCACAATTACTGCATTTTTAGCTGCCGGTGTTATCATAATTCTTTACAGGGCTGCACATTTTAAAGGACTTAACATTATTGCTGCTGCATTGATCATATTATCAGGATTTTGCATTATTACAGAAATGATATTGGATAAATACCTGAACGGCTTTGTGGATTTGCGCTGGTCACTTATTGCAGCTATTTCAACTCTTCCTGTTGCGCTCGTATTCTTCTTCTATCATTACCGGCTTAAAAAGGGGAACCGGCTTAACAGCTTTTTCCATATCTGAGAACGGGGAGAGAAGGAATGTATTAATTATGAAATGCGATATACAGGCAAGATCCTTTATTCTTCCTGTTGTCCGGAACCGGAAGAGTTCATTATCTCCTGGACCATCCGTGTAACAGTGCGGAAGTCAATCTTACCTGTACTCATCATAGGCAACTCACTGATTACTATAAACTGTCTTGGAAGAGCAATACTGGTCAGCTCGTTCATCATCTTACGCAATATTTCTGTCTTGTTGACCTCCTGTGAGACGGTTGCCACAATAAGAGATCCCTTTTTTTCATCCATTACTTCAACCACACAGCATGATACCCCTTCAGGAAGGTGTTTCTCCAGTTCATTCTCAACCTTAACAAGTGATACCATTTCTCCTCCAACCTTGGTGAATCTCTTGAATCGTCCCGCATGCCACAGGTATCCGTCTTCATCCAGGTATCCCATATCGCCGGTATCATACCAGCCGTCTCTCAGTACTTCGGCCGTCAGTTCAGGATCTTCGAAATATCCTGTCATTATTGACGGACCTTTTACCGATATCTTTCCGGTCTCACCAATTGGACAATTCTTCCCGGTTTCAAAATTCTCTATTCTAACCTCAATATTGGAGAGAACCCTGCCTGTACTTCCAGGCCTGTTGTATTCGAGAGTGTTAACCGATATTACCGGTGACGTTTCGGTAGCACCATAACCCTCAAGTAGTGTAACTCCATGTTTTTGCATGTATCCATCCCTCAGAGCATCAGGACATTTGTCAGCTCCGGCGATCATCAGCCTGAGTGTTTTAAAGTCACCCGGGTCGGATTTCTGAAGATAACCCCAGAAGAAACTGGGAGTGCCGACCATTAATGTAGGTTGCTCGTCACGTGCTATAGTGCTTATCGTTTTAAAGTCGGTCGGATTGGCATAGGTAACCATCGTCATACCGTGATAAAACGGTACCCAGAGATTCACTGTCAGCCCGAAAACATGGAAGAAAACAAGGTTTGACAGGAGCTTGTCTTCCCCGGTAATTTTTGCATATTCACTGAAACTTTCAATATTTGATGCAATGTTTTTATGAGACAGGGGTACTGCCTTGGGATCTTTTTCACTTCCACTGGTGAACAGGATTACAGCTTTGTCATTTTCATCTCCTTTATGAATTGAATTGATGATCGTGCCAGCCGGCATAAGTGTCTTCAGGGCTGTCTTCAGCTTTTCACCGGTAGTGACACTCTTCATAATATCTTCAATGAGAACCATCCCTTCAATGACGGGGCAGCCTATTTTATCAAGAAGAGCCTTTGAAGCAATAATTGTCTTAAAGTTGCATTTTTTCTGTGCATACCTGGCATTGGCTTCGGCACCTGTTGAATAATTTATCATTACAGGTATTCTTCCGCTCATCAGCGCTCCAACAGAAGCCAGTGCACATCCTGCAGAAGTAGGGATCATTATACCAATGAATCCCTTATCATACTTATTGAATTTTGAACTCAGTATCAGAGCCCCGATCAAAGCTTTTGAATAAGTGACTGATTGCCCGGTAGTTTTGTCAATGACTGCAAGTTTTTTGGCATGCTTCTTTGCCATACGAACAAATTGTTGATGAAGTAACATAGAGCTAAGTATTAGTGTAAATTCTGATTATTCAAATGGCCAATATAATTATTAATTTGAAATAATTGTACATATACATAATTTTTGTTCGAAAAATAATAAAAAATTATCAATGCCGTATATAGTTGTAATATAGGTGATTAGCAAACTTAATATATTTCCCGGGAGGGGTATTTAAAAATTTGATTCGAAGTTTTTGAAGTATTTATAAGAGTCCGGCAACCGCTTTATTCACCGATGTAGTCCGGGCTGTCGGAACTATGCCGGTAGAAGTCCGGAGCTATGCGAAGGTTGGGCAGCCGGCACATTTGACTTTTATGACAGGAAATTATGTGATAATAAAATAAGCTCCTTTTTGAAAAAGTGGTATTTTTATGATACTCTTTAAATATCATAAATATAAAACAGAACCAGGAGAAGCAGACTAGATGAGATTATTCAGGATCAAAGGAATAGTTTTTATTGAAAAGTTGTCAGCATTTATCCGATCGAAAAGTGATAAGATCAGGTATCAAACCAGGAAGCTTATCTATTATTTACGAACATCAGATGCAAGTTATTTTCTAATCTTTTCTATCCTTGTTGGATCAGGAGGCGGCTTTGGAGCCATTATATTCAGGTGGCTGATACTACAATTTAAAAATCTGTTCTTTGTTAAGGGCGGAGAATTTTTAAGTTTTATGGGTCCATATCATGTCATACTTTTACCTGCGCTGGGAGGATTGATAGTAGGGCCTTTGATTTATTTCTTTGCAAGGGAAGCAAAGGGACATGGAGTCCCTGAGGTGATGAGATCAGTGTTGACAGGTGGCGGAAAAATCAGACCCAGGGTAGCAGCAGTGAAGGCACTTGCTTCATCTATTTGCATAGGATCAGGAGGATCTGTCGGAAGAGAAGGACCTATCATCCAGGTAGCTTCCGCAATTGGTTCAGCGATAGGACAACTCTTCAAACTTACCGAAGAGAAGACTAAAACACTTGTCGGCTGTGGAGCAGCAGCAGGCATAGCCGCTACTTTTAATTCCCCTCTGGGAGGTATTTTTTTTGCACTGGAGGTTATCCTGAGGGAATACGGTCTTAGAAATTTTTCATCAGTAGTACTTTCAGCTGTCACAGCTACAGTTATTTCCAGAAGTTTTCTTGGGAATCAACCGGCTTTTCAGGTACCCCCTTTTGATCTGATCAATATTACTGACTTTGCATATTATCTTGTCTTTGGATTCCTGACTGCAATTGTTGCCTGGTTATTTATTCAGGTATTATATAAAAGCGAAGATTTTTTCGACAAGATAAAAATTCCCGAATATTTCAAACCGGTAATCGGAGGTCTCAGCATAGGGCTTATCGGTCTTTACTTTCCTCAGATATTTGGAGTAGGATATGAAGTTATTGAAGCTTCTGTTAATGGCGAGCTGGTTTTGTGGATTATTATAACTCTTGTCTTTTTAAAAATAATAGCTACCTCTTTAACTCTGGGCTCTGGAGGATCCGGGGGTGTTTTTGCACCTTCACTTTTTATCGGGGCCCTGCTTGGCGAAGCATTTGGGATGCTGGCACACCGTATCATTCCCGGAACAGTTATACCTCCTGGTGCTTTTGCCCTGGTGGGTATGGCGTCTGTTTTTGCCGGAACATCTCAGGCACCTATTTCTGCTATTCTTCTGCTTTTTGAAATGACGGGAAATTATGAAATCCTGCCTCCCCTTATGATTACCTGTGTTATTTCGGCTTTGCTGGTACGATGGAAATTAAAATATTCCATATATACATTAAAACTGGTACGTAAAGGGATTGATGTGGAGAAATACAATTATGGTGATTTAATGGAAAGCATTACTGTCTCGGAAGCTATGATGGCTTCCGTAATTACTGTATCTCTTACAGATACAGTTACAAAAGTGGGTCTTATGATAAAGTCCACAAATCACAGAGGATTTCCGGTTCTTGAAAATGACGGGAGACTTGCAGGAATGGTTACCCGCGAAGATATCAATAAGGCAATCGGAAGAGGAGATACTGATGTAGAAGTAAAGACTATTATGAGTAAAAACCTTACTGTTTGTTTCCCTGATGAGAGTCTTAAAACAGCTTTGAATAAATTGGCAGGCAGGAATGTCGGCAGGATACCAGTTGTCGAAAGGGAAAATAAGGAGCATATTATTGGTATATTGACCAGGAAGAGCATTATTTCTGCATATAATAAGTCTCTTGAAAACAGAAAAACCTTTTCAGGCGACATGCTCACTATCAAATAGCAAAATAAGCATTACACTATTCCCTCAATACCGTATTTATGGGATTCTCATGTGCTGCTTTTAATGAAAGGAAACTTATTGTAATGAGAGCAACAGCGAGTGTTATCAAAAGTGACACGATAAACGGAATAACAGTGGCCCATACAAATGGTGATAATCCAAAATTCATATGGTAGGCAAAACCATTTATCCACCTGTCCATAGCGTAGTATGCTACCGGCCAAGAGATGAGATTGGAGATCAGTACTAAAATCAGGAAATCCTTGTTGAGAAGCCATACTATCTGGTCAACACGCGCACCCATGATCTTACGCAGACCCGTCTCTCGTGAACGCTGCTCGGTGACATAGGAGGCAAGTCCCAGGAGACCGAGGCATGCAATGAAGATTGTCATGAGCGAAAATATATTGAAAAGTGAATTAAGCTTATTCTCAGCAGTATACATTTCATCCAGCCGCTCCCCGAAGAAGAAGTAATTAAATGGCAGGGTGTTTCCAAGATCCTCATGTATCTGTTTCACCTTTTCGATTGTTGCAGGTATATTATTACTGCTGATCCTTACATAGAAATATTGATTTATATCATTCAGAATAAAAATAAATGGTTCAATGGCATTATGTATTGAGGTGAAATGGAAATCCTTTACCACGCCTATTACAACTCCGTCTCTCTGGGCCTGTCCGGTATTAGGATTAAATCCGAACTGGACCTTTTTCCCCAAAGCATCATTGCCCCATCCGAATGCCTTTACTGCTGCTTCGTTGACAATAAAAGCCTGTGTTACATCTGATGTCCTTGCCCTTTCAAAATTCCTTCCTTCCAGCAATTTCATCTGCATCACATCAATGAAATCATAATCAACAGCTGAAACGCTTGTTGCCAGCTCCACCATACTGCTGTCCTTTTCAATTTTGAATAATACCTTGCTGGCCATTAAAGGAGGAACAAGTTGTGATGATGCTACTCCCGTAACATCGGGGAGCTTTAACATCTCATCTTTAAATGACTGCATCTTATTGTTAATAAATGCCGTATCTCTCACCGGGATGATCATGACATCTTCCTTATTTAATCCCAGGTCCTTATTCCTGATAAACCTTTGCTGGCCCGACACTATAATAGTGCCGATTATTAATATACCTGAGATTGCAAATTGGAAAACCACAAGTATTTTTCTCAGCATTCCTTTTCCCTGGCGCGGATTCACATTGCTCTTAAGGACATCAACAGGTGAAAAGGAGGATAGATAAAAAGCAGGATAGCTGCCTGAAATAAGTCCGACAAACAGCGCGATCAATAATATTAAAACAAATGTGACCGGTTCGAACAGGCTTCCTATACCTAGTGTTTTGTCAGTAAGGGTATTAAAGGAGGGAAGAATGAACATTATAGCGATCAGCGCCAATATTAAGGCTATGATCACCAGCACCATCGATTCGCTTATGAATTGTCGTATCAATGTTCCTTTTCCTGCACCTGTCACTTTTCTTAATCCGACCTCTTTGGCCCGGTTTGTTGATCGTGCAGTAGCCATATTCATGTAATTAAGGCTCGCGATCAGAAGCATAAATATGCCAACCAGGGAGAATATCAAAATATAATTTATATTGCCTGTAGGAAGGTCAAATTCCAGCTTTGCTCCAAAATGGACCTTGTCGATCCTGGTTGCCATGAGCCGGAAAGTAGCGTTGATCTGTTGGCCGATGGAACTCATGTACTTATCATAAAAGCCCGGGAACTTGGCAAGAAGATCTTCAATCCTGGCATTATCATCAAGTAGTATATAACTGAAGGCAGAGATGTTCCAGTATGCAGGTGCACTCCTGGAATTGAACCTGTCGACTCCGGTAAGTTCCACAATTGTTGCCATTGAAAGCAGGCAATCAAATCGCAGGTGCGAATTAGCCGGCACATCCCTGATGACACCAGTAACACGGAAGTCACCGAAATTACTGGTATTCAATACTTCTCCTATGGGATTTTCCTTTCCAAAGTACTTTGAGGCGAAGCTTTCAGTAATAACAATTGTATTAGGCTCATTCAATGCATTATCAGGAGATCCCAGAATAAACTTATAGTCAAGAACCTTAAATATTGTTGAATCGGCAAAGTAGATCTTGTCTTCGAAGAACTTTAGATCCTTGTACCGGAAGAGTATATCCTCTATGCCAAAACCCGCAAACCGTGTTATTTCCTTTATCTCAGGATATTCATCCTTAAGAGTCGGAGCCATAGGTATCGGGGTAAGAGCTGCCAGAGTTGGTTTACCGGAAATATTAAAATCACTTTCAAGCCGGTAGATGCGGTCATAGTTACTATAATGCTTGTCAAATGTGAGCTCTTCCTGTACATATAACAGGATAAGTATTGCACAGGTTATACCTATCGCAGGTCCGAATATGTTCAGGATTGAATAAAACTTATTGTTTATAATGTTCCTGTAAGCCGAAATGAAGTAATTCTTAAGCATGATCATGTTTTTTCTGAAAAATCCCCCTAATAAATAAAATACAATATATAAAAAAGAATATTTATGGTTGTATTTTGTTAAAATTAACACACGAACGAATAGAATGCAATGGCAGGTTTTGTATACCTGTGATCACAGTCGTAAAAGTTGAATCCGCATTATATACTATTCCGAGATCATTTTCTGCTGTTATCCTGTAATGGTATAGTGTATTTGGCGTCAGGCACAGGGCTCAGGCTTTGCAAGCCATAGCTGGACGAAGGACAGCGGCGGCTTGGCTCAGGGTGCAGGGCACAGGGCAAGAAGTCAAATCCAGGGAAGTGGACAGACTGACCGATAAAATAAAATGATGAATTCAAGCCAAAAATGAAACTTATTGATTATTCAGTTAGTAATAAAATCGTTTAGTGTATAAATATTCTGATTTATTCTTAGTCTATATAATTATATTTGCAGCTTAATAATAAATTTTGGAGTATGCAAGTTACCGTAACCAGAAAGGATAGTAAGTTTCTCCCTGATCCCAGCAGAGTAATCGCCCGTTTTCTTTATACTACCAATGAAAGAAGTAAAGATATTATTCGTGATGTGATAGCTATGTCTGATGATGAGGTAAATATCGCATTAAGCCAGGTGCTGAGAGGTTATGCCAGGCGTCACAGGAATATTTCATCAATATTTGAAACACATTATAATAAGCTGGATCATCTGTTTAAAGAGCTGAAAATAAAGCAGAACAATAATGACAAATCGCGGAAAGCCCTTATAGGTTCATATTTCACAATGGAATATTCCATTGAATCGGCAGCTTTCTTTAATCCATCGATTGTAGAAGATCCCGATCAGTCGGAATTAGGTCCGGATGAGAAAAGAGTGATCTTTAGTTTCAGGGCAACCGGTGAAGGACATATTTCATCCATTGTTTTTCGTTCAGGTATTATTGATAAGAACTGTGACCTGACTGTTGAACCTGTCGGAATTATGCTGGCAGAAGCAGAACGCATAAAAAGGCATAATTACAATAAAAAATCATTTATTAAGAAACTGGATGAAATGCGGGATTTCGATAATAAAATAAGTCCGGTCTTTGTACTGGAAAGACTGGGCGACACTTTTACTTATGGCGAATTGAAAAGAGCCGTGGAAGAGACCAGGAAAACACATGATCTTTCGCCAAATAGAGAATCAATAATCAATCAAATGATGTGGCTCGCTAAATCTCATTATGAACTTGACTTTTCACTTGATTCGGCAATTTCCGAGAGAGTTATTTTTCCTACCTCCGAAACTGAACGAAATGGTATTGAAGATGCACGTTTTGTTAAGTTCACAGGAGATAACGGTGAAATAATTTATTATGCTACCTATACTGCTTATGATGGTATAACAATATTGCCAAAGTTACTCGAGACCAAGAATTTTTATCACTTCAAAGCATTAACCATTAATGGTGAAATTGCCCGGAATAAAGGGATGGCGCTGTTCCCCAGAAAGATAAAAGGTAAATATGCCATGCTCTGCAGGATAGATGGAGTGAATAATTATATAGCTTATTCAGATAAATTAAATATATGGCGTGAAGCCAAACTTATTCAGGCACCTAAATTTCACTGGGAGCTGATACAGATTGGAAATTGCGGTTCCCCAATCGAGACGAAAGAGGGTTGGCTTGTTATTACACACGGAGTAGGGCCCATGAGGGAATACGTATTAGGAGCATCATTATTTGATCTTGATGATCCTGAAAAAGAAATTGGCAGGTTAAAGGCACCTTTATTGTCTCCAAATGCCGAAGAAAGGGAAGGATATGTGCCCAATGTTGTTTACTCCTGCGGTTCTGTTATCCACAATGGTAATCTGATTGTTCCTTATGGAATGTCAGACTGTGCATCTACTTATGCTTCTGTTAATTTAAGTGAACTTCTTGATGAACTTAAGAACTCAAAACAGCAGCATTAGTAATGACAGTTGATATGACTGTTACTTACTTGTTCACAGAATATTCTTATATACATCCAGATATCCTTCGACCATTTTTTCAAGGGTAAATTTTGAAGCTGCCCAGGTCCTGCAGTTTTTTCTGTCAATAGATTTAATATTATTTACTGATTGCACTGCTTCGTCAATACTATTAACCAGGAACCCGGTCTTTCCATCCAGAATTAATTCCGGCATAGCACCTTTGTTAAATGCGATAACGGGTGTTCCGCAAAGCATTGATTCGGCAACACTTAATCCGAAAGGTTCTTCAAAGCTAATCGGATGTAAAAGTGCATAAGCTTCACCAAGGAGTTTGTCCCTTTCCCCTGGTCCTGAATTGCCGGCATATACAATGTCATCATTATTAATGTATGG
>CAZHRV010000171.1:0-8883 GCA_964535035.1 uncultured Rikenellaceae bacterium | reverse complement strand
AATTGGATTTGTCTCCCCAAAATATTTCGCGGCAAGTTTTTTTGTAAGAACAATTGTGTTCGGTGAGCGTAATGCTGTTTCAGGATCACCAAGTACAAACGGCATGGTGAAAATTTTGAACAATCCGGAATCTGCAGCAACAATGGAAGACTCAAAGAATACTGTCTCATCCTGGTGGAACAGGATCCTGGGAAGCCTGTTCATCCGTGTCTGCTCCCTGATCTCCGGTATCTTTTCCCTCCAGACCGGTCCGCTGGGATGAGGTGTTACAGTTACGTGGTATCTATCACCCGAATAGAACTGATCCTCTTCAACCCTGTATGTGTTTTCGGCATTCAGATTGAATTTTTCATAGCTTAGCTCATCCTGTATCCACAAAAGGATAAGTAATGATGCTGCAAGCCCGATAGCAAGGCCAAATATATTGATAAAGGCGAAGCCCTTAAACTTCAAGATATTACGGAAGGACTGGTTGAAGAATTTTCTGATCATGTTCAGTTTTTAAATCTCATAAAGGACGACTGTGAATTAGTATTGTTGCATATAATAAAAATTACGTCTTTTGAAAAGTTACTCTAAAATATAAAAAAATAAAAACAGGATTGTGTTAATCTCGTGTTAATGTTAAATTATTGTTTTGGACTTAATTATAATTAGATATAATTTTAAAGCCATAATCTGACCATAATAAACTCATTATTATGTTTAAAAACCTTCTTAAGACAGCCGTTCGCCATATCCGCAAGCACTTTGGGTATAGTCTTTTAAATATCATGGGCCTTACAATCGGGATCTCCAGCGCCCTGTTCCTGATAATTTATGTCTCTGATGAGGTCAGCTACGACAGGTACCATGAGAATGCTGACAGGATATACCGTGTATCATCAAAAATCACGGAAACAGATGACCAGTTCACATGGAATGTTGCACAGATACCTTTTGGACCCCAGGTCGTCCAGGATTATCCTGAAGTGCAGTCTTTTGTACGATTCATTAATATGCCGCGGGCGTTGTATAAATATGAAGATCAAGAGTTTGTTGAGGAGAACTTCTATTATGTCGACTCCACCCTGTTCGACATCTTCAGTTATAGGATCCTTCGTGGTGAAGTAAGATCTGCAATCAAGGATCCTGGTAAAATAGTGCTTACAGAGACTGCTGCGGCTCGCTATTTCGGAGATGAGGATCCTGTAGGAAAGACTCTCACCACCGGGGATAATACTTTTGAAGTGACAGGTGTGATCGGAGATGTTCCCTTCAATTCGCATTTCCGGTTTGACGCTGTTGCAGCAAGGAATAACCTGCCAAAACAGATCGGAAACTGGGGCAATTTTGGTGTCTTTACCTATCTGCTGCTGCCTCGCGATGTAGATGTCGAGGCATTTGAAACCAAGATGCAGGGTATGTATGATGCACACATGAAGACGATATTCGAACCATTGGAGATTACCATTGAGTATATCATGGAACCGATCACAAGGATCCATTTGTATTCAACGAATCCTGGAGAACCGGAACCAACAGGCAGCATTACATATGTATATATCTTCGGGATTATAGCCCTATTCCTTGTGTTGATAGCGGCAATGAATTATATGAACCTGGCAACTGCCAGGTCATCAGGACGTGCACGGGAAGTTGGGATGCGCAAAGTTGTCGGTTCTCGTCAGGCGCCACTGGTAGTGCAGTTCCTGTCCGAATCGGTCGTACTGACGGTTATTTCTCTGATAATAAGTGTAATATTGCTACTTATTCTTCTTCCAAAATTCAACCTGCTGGCCGGTAAATCATTTGATGTTTCAATACTATACAGTCCGGTGGTAATAATCTCAGCGATTGGTGTTATACTTGTAGCCGGCATCTTCGGCGGAAGCTATCCCGCATTTTTTCTTTCGAGATTCAGCCCGGTGACTGTACTCAAGGGCGAAATCACACAGGGTTCTGCAGGAAGTCTTTTCAGAAAGATCCTTGTAGTTATCCAGTTTACAATATCGGTGGTAATGATAATATGTACTCTCGTAGTATTCAGACAGCTGAATTATCTGAAAAGCATGGATCAGGGATTTAACCAGGAAAACGTGCTTACACTGCAGCTTAACCAGAACATGGTCCGAAAATACCCGGTGCTTAAACAGGGTCTGCTGGAAAATAATGATATTAAATATGTTACCTCAACAAATACACCATTGGGTGAAGGCTCGGGCAAGGTTATTTTCAACCTTGAAACTGACCAGGGAATGGCACAGAGAGGGATCAACTTTGCTGTTGTTGATCATGATTTTGTTGATGCTCTCGGGATAAAGATAGTCATGGGTCGTGATTTTCAACAGGATATGCCTTCCGATACACTTACCGGAGTAATCGTTAACCAGACTCTTGCAAACAGAATGGGCTGGAGCGATCCGATAGGAAAAAAGGTACAGCTGGGGGACGGCCAGCAAATTAATGCCAGAGTTATCGGTATGATGGCCGATTACCATCAGACGGGTATGTACAATGAGATTGAATCTCTCATGCTTGTCTGGCGCGAAAGGAATAATATAATATATGTAAAGTTAAGCGGTAATAATACAGAGGAAACAATGAGTTATATCGAAACCAAATGGAAGGAGATATTTCCCGATCAGCCCTATTCATATACATTCCTTACGGAAAGGTTCAACAGGCAGTTTGAAGCAGATGAGAAACGGGGCCTCATATTTACAATGTTCACCATACTGGCTATATTTATTGCCTGCCTGGGATTATTCGGCCTTGCCTCATACATGGTTGAGCAGAGGACAAAGGAGATCGGCATAAGAAAGGTTTTCGGCGCTGATGAAAGTGTTATAATAAGACTGATATCAAAGGACTTCCTTATACTTGTATCTGTTTCAGTCATTATAGCCCTTCCGGTTGCATATTATTTCATGAATAACTGGCTGCAGAATTATGTATACAGAACGAAGATAGGTGTAATGGTTCTGATACTTGCAGCGTTGCTGACTATGGTCATTACATTTATTACCATCAGCTACAAGGCATATCAGGCGGCAATCATGAATCCGGCCAGCTCAATTAGGACCGAATAAAAAACATCAAAACTAAATCATTGTATGCCAATAAATCATATCGGAACATTATATCGAACTTACGTTAATTATCAATATGTTTTCGTTTTTGATAATCGGTATTCTTATAAAAATTGAGAATGTTTATTTCATGGATAATATTGTTAATAACATCTTGTTTTTAACTTTAGGCACTCCAAACTTTAGCTCACTTTAAGTACTGATTAGTTATCAATATTTTAATATATTGTAAATAAATAGGATATATTGAAAAGAAAGTGTATCTTGCGCCGAAATTTTAAAATTATATTATGAGTAAAGGAACAGTAAAATTCTTTAATGAATCAAGAGGATTTGGATTCATTAAAGAGGAGAATTCAACAAAAGAGTATTTTGTACACTCTTCAGGATTAAAGGATATCATTTCAGAAAATGATGAGGTAACCTTTGACGTTGAACAAGGAAAAAAAGGATTAAATGCAGTAAATGTTAAACTTGCTTAGTTTATCTATATCAATCATTTAAGATTTTTGGTCCCGCCAGAAGCGGGACTTTTTTTTTTAAAATCCGGATTTTACAGAATAAAAGAGATTACAGAGCTGTCAGATTAATTCCCGGATGAAACGGGCAAAAGAATTATGTAGGATCCAATTATTAAATATTAATGAAATGAAGAATAACAGTATTTATGATAAAAAACAGTCAGTATTTAAATCTCCTGACCTTAATAATATGCAGGTAGTTGTTATAGACCATAGAACCAAAATCTATATAGCCCTTGATGCTGATCCTGAAGAGGCAAGGGTCCGGTATCTGTCAAGACGCGGACAATCTAAATAATAAAACGGTATCGTTTTTACTTACTTCTGGTCAGGTTCATTTAAACATTTTACCAAAATCACCCTGAATTCCCAGCGAGATCAGTCCTGGCTGATAAACGAAATGGATATTATCCGGATTAAGGGGATAGGACAATCCTATCTGGCCTACTGCTTTTATATGGTCCCAACCAATCTTCGCGGTAACTGCGGGTTCAAACATGATACCTGTATTCTTTTCGGAGTCCTGGTTAAAACTAACTACAACAAACCGGGTTGAAAGACCCAGGTCAAAGACCTTTGAAGTTACCCCTATTGTGGGTTGAAGGAAGAGCCGTGTGCATTTGACATCGGTGTGGGAAGTCCACAGGTTATTGTCATATTCAGCATTTATCTTACCAAAGCCCACACCTCCATAGGTTCCGAATTTGAATCTTGATCCGAAGTTGGTATAATAGCCCGGCCCGAATTCAAAGAAAGTATGCTTATGGTAAAAATCGGATGTTGAGGATGAATCGGATGTAACATCAAGAAAGCTGGCATTAACCATCATCCCTAAATGATCTGTTATTGCATATGCAAACTGGGGATTAAATCCGGAGGCTCCAAAATGAACAGATGCCTGTATTTCTCCCCTGTTTGTAAGCATGGGAGCATTAACAACATTAGGCACATATGCCGGTGCACAGGAGTTAATTATGAGAAGCGACAAGGTAAATAAAAGAATAAAGATGTGCTTGGTTTTCATTACTAATAATTTAATGTTAGAAATTTTATCAATGCAATTTAAGAAAAAAATTCTTTTTAGTTTTTATCGCCATAATGCCTTGATAATGTTTTGAATATTAAAAATAAAGCCCAAACATTAGCCGCGGAGGCGGTTCCGCCAAAGATACCCTTATATTTTTTAAGTTTTCTTCAGCAAAGGCATCGGAAGATACAACATAATGGGATTAATGTCAACGTTATGTGCAGGCAGTTATATTCAGGTTCCTGGTTACTGAGTCCTGAGTCGTGATAGAAAAACATAGCAGAAATTTCACCTCACTCCATTTCCTGACGGAAGGGTAAACCTGAATACTGATCCTTCGCCCAGACGTGAGGTGAACCAGATGTCGCCGCCAAGGAGATCAACATAGGCTTTCGAAATTGCCAGTCCAAGGCCGGTGCCACCGTAGCTTCGATTTGGGGTGCTGTCACCCTGGTAAAACCTGGTAAAGATATTCTTTTGCTGTTCAGCGGGAATACCTATACCGGTGTCGGAAATATGAAACTCAATAAAATTCTTCTTTACTGTGTACCCGAATTCAACCCTGCCCTCACTGGTAAACTTGAGAGCATTACTGACAAGATTCTTCAATATCTGCATAACCTTATAACCATCATTATATATACATAGATCACTGCCTCCGGGAATGGCCACAAAATTAAACTCCACTCCCTTTTCTGAGGCCATAAAGCTGTACTGATCGTAAACAGTGTGGAGCACCTTGTCAGGATTCACCTGCTCCCTGCTGATCTTCACAGTCTTTGCCTCAATTTTTGATATCTCCACAATGTCGTCGATGATCTCAAGAAGATGGTCGGAACTCCTGGAAATAATATCGAGGTACTCCCTCCTTTTCTCTGGACTATCGGGATACTCTTCAAGCAGTGTTGAAAATCCTACAATGGCATTCAGAGGGGTTCTTATCTCATGAGATATGTTATGCAGAAAGGCAGCCTTCAGACGTTCACTCTCTTCCTCCCTGTTTCTCGCTTCAACAAGCTTTTCCAGGATATGCTTCCTGACATTATCATCATAAAGAACACCAATAGCACCGATGATCTTGCCGGTCTCATCATCAGTCATGGGTACTGATGTATCGAGAATCCATCTCTTTGCTCCACATGGAAGGCCGACCCGAACATTAACCATGTAATTCGTTATTTCACCATTAACAAACTTCCTGCGCGAATTTATAAGATCAGCAGGAATATCATCTGAAAGAGGAATGATCTCCTCAATCATCTCCTGGTAGAGAGTTTCAGTTAAATCTCCGGGCGCGATACCGAGAAGCTGTGTTACCCCTGCCCCCGTATTGAGATAAATTCCTTCTCCTATCTGCGGCCCGAAGATTAACTGATAAGGTACACCACCAGTATTTTCGATTGCCTGTATGAAAAATGTATCAGCATCGGGGATTTTGTCCTTCTCATCCCTGCTGAGGTGGTAACCATGATTGTACTGTGACTTTGCAATCCTCATTTCAACCAAGAATTATTATTATTTCTATTCTATATTTTTTGTCCTGAAATATATAAATACGTCACACTTTCCATTTCCGTGGAAAGTGTAATATACTCTATATCAGAAACATGCAAAATTATGTTCTTGCCTCTATAAGTAAAAACATGGTTTAATCTCGATAGGCACGAAATTGTTACCCTGAAAAAGCAATTTTTTTATTGTTTAAACAAAAAAAAGTCTAACTTTGAGTAGCTGTTTTTTTTGCCCCCGCAAGAAATATCAACTTTTGTGAAAGAGTACACCGACAGTGAGATCATCGAATGTCTGCGTAACCGTCAGAGCTACGTAGTGCTTTATCTGTCTGACCAGTACCTCCCCATGATCAGGATGATGGTAACACAACTGGGAGGCTCTTCAGAGGATGCAAAGGATATTTTCCAGGAAGGTCTCATGATTATCCTCGAGAAGATCGACAGCAGAGAGTTCGCACTTACCTGCAAATTCAAGACATTCCTTTATTGCATCTGCGAAAATCTCTGGAAATCAGTGATAATAAAGAGACACAGTGCAGTTAATTATCTTCAACGATGTGGCGAGACCGAAGAGAATACCGATTTTTCAGAACAGGTGGATGATGATCTGTACAGGGAGATTTTTATGATATCATTTAAAAAACTCGACAAATCAGGCAGAAAAATACTGACACTGTTCTGGAAAGGCTATTCTCATCAGGAGATCGCCGAAAAACTAAGCTACAGCTACGGTTACGTGCGGAAGAAAAAAAGCGAATCCCAGGCAGAGCTTATCGAAAAGGTAAAGAGCCATCCGGAGTACAAAAAAATAATGGAATCGGATGAGATTGTTAAAAATGTTATATACTAGATATGTAAGTTATGAGTTTTGAGTTATGAGTTTTGAGTTATGAGTTTTGAGTTATGAGTTTTGAGTTATGAGTTATAAGTTACAGGTTGCGAGTTTCAGAGTATTTTGTATAAAGTAAATTGAATAATAGAAGAAGATTATTAAACGGATGAGCGGGAATAACGGAAATATGACAGATAAATCAGGAAGGAAGAGTGAATGGGATGATAATTTACTTTCAGCGGAGGATAATACTCTGTTCGAAAAGATAGGCAATTATCTTAAGGGTGAGCTCGATATTGAAGAGGTGAAGAGCGATCCTGACTTTGAAGCTACAGAGAGGGCTGTAAAAATGATGTTGTCTGACTATCAGCTTAGTACGGGAAACACCGGGGATAAAAATTTTATTACTGAGGCTTTAGCATCCAACGGTCAGGAAGAGAAGATAAAAGAGGAGATCAGGAAGATCAAAAATGAGATAAGCCACAATAAGCTGAACGAAATATCATCGGAATGGGTAAGGGAATGGCATGAGAAGAAACAGACTGCCGGTAAAAATGATACCAGGCAGGAAGAGAGACGGGAATTTATAGCTGCTTCTCTTGATAAGGATGCCGAAGTGAGAAAATCTGAACCGGAGACAGTAAAGAAAAGAAGAATAAGCAGATCGCTAATATTAAGATATGTTTCTCTTGCAGCAGCTGTTATTGCAGGGGCTGTTATCATTATTTCTACCTTGATACCAGGCAGCGATCCCGTGAAAATATATAGAAGATATTACGAAACTGTTCAGGCAGTATCACCGGTAACACGAAGTATGACCAGTATTGCAGCAGATACCTGGGCGGCAGCTATCATGAATTATAACAAAGGTGAATATCAGGCTGCATCAGCAGGATTCTCGTACCTTACTTCCCTTGATCCTGCATCACCTGTACCAGGCTTTTACCTGGGTATGGCCCACCTGGGCATGGGAGAATATAACAAAGCTGTATCTCTCCTCTCTAAGGTAGCTGAAGGACATGGAGAATATGCCAAAGAGGCAAGATGGTACCTGGGACTGGCTTATCTTATGCAAGATAATACAGAAGCGGCTTCGGAATGTTTTGAGATACTGGCACACTCGCCTGGCTACTACAGCGAACGGTCGGAAAAGATCCTGCGCTGCCTGAAATAATTTGCTATTATTATCACCACTGCCAGTCCTGTCACAATAAAAATTATCATCCATCTCTTATTACCGGCCACAGGTGCATTGCTGCCAAGAACCTCATATGCGGCCCAATACAATGGATCGGACAAAGAAGGTATGGAATTTTCCAGATAATCAAGCTTTGCCCTTCGAAGAGCTTCGTTTTTATGCATACCCCGGGATAGATTCTTGTAGAAACCTGTAATGATCTCTGCACTTGTCTCATCATTGATCTTCCATGATGTTCTTACCACCGATGATGCTCCTGAAAGTGTGAAGCTGCGTGCAATGCTCATCAGACCCTCACCGTGATACAGAGTCCCTGTGCCTGAATTGCAGGCGCTAAGTACTACCATCGGCGATTTTATTCTCATCAGGCTTATTTCGTAGTTGTAGAGCCTGCCATCCTCAATAGTATCAGATTCTGAGTCAAATGCGAGCCAGGAGTATTTTGAATTGACAGTATCAGCCACGGAATGCATGGCAAGATGAAAGATGGCAGGTTTCCTCACGGCAATCCTGAAATTTGCTTCTGATGCCTCTCCCCCTGTATAACATTTTCCCCTGAATCTTCCGGATATTGATTCAATCTCTTTTTCCGCACCAGGCAATTTCCCATTTACCCTGGCAGAAATATTATTACTTCCATAATCAGGCGAAAATGCAAACACTCTCACTCCTGCCGGCTTTCTCTCAGATTTTCCGAATAACAGGGATGATGAAAAACCATAC
>CAZHRV010000170.1:0-14049 GCA_964535035.1 uncultured Rikenellaceae bacterium | reverse complement strand
CTTACCGTTTGAGTAATAACAGTTGTTTTAGGCTTGTTATTAATATGGATTATAGATTTACTGCTTCTGACAACCTGGGCAGAAATGTATGCCGTCGCGATCAGGCATACTATTATTAAAAGAATGATCTTTTTCATTTTTCAGAACTTTAAAAATTCACCTTAAGCGATAATAAAGTAGCTCCTCCCTGTGTACCCGGAGCAGAAATAAGAGCAAGCTTTGCATATTGCAGGGGCCGGTATTTATTCGGAGTCGCAGCAACCCATACAATGTTTGCAGCCCATATAGTGGCAGCTGAAATGAACAGGGCTCCAGATAATGTCAACTGCTTCTGTGATTTATCCAGCAGATTCGCCCTCTCAACAGCATCTGTTTCAGCCACATACTTATCATATGTTTTAGAATAACTACTGTGCACAATCAAACCTCCAGCCAGTGTGCCATATGCAGCTGCACCTGTCAGCCACCATGGTTTCCCTTTCGATATTTTTGTTTGTCCCAATCCCGGAACCGCAGTCGAAAGGAGCATCATCGAACCTTTGTTGAACGACTTTTCATATCTTTCACCCACCAGCTCAACCGTTATATCTTCGTCAAGGAAAATGGCATCCTGCTCAGGGATCCAGACAATCTTTTTGTCATTTCCGGGTTGAATGCTGTCACCTATATCACCCTTGATATCAGTTGCCCGTATTCGCGTTCCGGCCCGGTTTTTCATTTCCACCCATACATAAAAAATATCAGAGGTATTCTTGTTGACGAGATCATATGATATCGTTAACTGATAACCGTCAAATTCAAGCTTAGGATCAGTAATAATGAAATCCTGGGAGAAAACGGTTGAACAAAAGATCAGTAAAGCCAGGGTCGGAAGAAGCCTTTGCTTTTTCATACTTGGGATATTTATGAGAATACGACTAGTCCTATTCAAAAATACATTAAAATAATTAATTGATTACTAATATATAAACAAAATTTTGATATATAGAAGGTGATCAGTGATAAATGAGCGTTTTTAGTATATGTATAAAGATTTTATGAGTATAAGCAGCATGATTAATGAAGAAAGCGAATTTGGCAGCTAAGCAGGAGGTTTGGGGTGGGTCTTTTAAATAGTTAAATATCCATAAATCATTTTCTTCCGGATGGATATTAATATTCTATTTTACTTACATTTGTTTCTTTCAATAACAAAAAACCAGTACCATGAAAATCAGAAAAATCACTATCAGCTTATGTCTCTTGATCTTGATGCCTTTCTGGCTCCTCGCCCAGACTGAAAAGGTCGATCTTGAAATGATCTACAAGATCAAACAGGAGGGTATAAATAATTCTAAAATCGAGGATCTTTCCTTCTGGATGACCGATTTTCTGGGACCCAGACTTACCGGTTCAACTGGATTTACACGCGGCAGTGAATGGGCAAAACAAAAGATGGAAGAGTTTGGATTCCAGAATGTTAGGATCGAAGCCACCAGGGATTTCAACCGCGGCGGCTGGGATAACCTGAAAACATATGCAGCAATGACTGCCCCCTATTACACTAATTTTGCGTGCAATCCTGTGGCATGGACAGGCAGTACAAACGGACTCATTAAGGGTGAGGTGGTAATGGTGGATGTTAAGTCAGAAGCCGACCTGGAAAAATATAAGGGCACTCTAAAAGACAAAATAGTACTTATACCTTCGACATCTACTCATGAAATAAGTTTTGAACCCCTGGCAAGCAGGCTGACCGATGAAGAGCTGAAGGCTCTGGAGACAGACCGCCCGACAGTCAGGAGAGCACGGATGCCGTTCGATATGGCAGCTATGATGGCCCAAAGGCAGCTCAGGGCAAAAATAACCGAATTACTTAAATCTGAAGGTGTTGCAGTAATACTTAATAGCTCGGGAACATATAATATTCCCAGGTCAAATGGTGCAAATTATAATTCCGGTGATCCTGAACCGATTGCAGAACTGAACCTTCCAATAGAAGATCATGGCAGAATGGCAAGATTACTAAATCATGATGTACCTGTTGAAATGGAGATAGAGATTCAAAACAAATTCATTGATGCTCCTCAGGTTTATAATGTTATCGGGGAGATTCCCGGTACTGACAAAACACTTAAGAATGAAGTGGTTCTCATTGGAGCACATTTCGACTCATGGCATGGCGGAACAGGTGCTGCTGATAACGGATCAGGGTGTATTGTGATGATGGAAGCACTTCGTATCCTTAAAGCCCTTAATGTGGCACCACGAAGAACAATAAGAGTAGCATTGTGGGGAGGTGAAGAACAGGGTCTTCACGGATCGCGCGGTTATGCTGAGAAATACCTTGTGGATCCGGAAACAAACGAAAATAAACCTGATTTTGAAAAGTTTGCAGCATACTTTAATATGGATAACGGATCAGGACGTTACAGGGGTATCTACCTGCAGCAGAATGAGATGGTAAGACCAATATTTGAAGAGTGGCTGAAGCCGTTTGAAAGTCTGGGATGCTCAACAATAGCCATCAGGAACACTAGCGGAACTGATCACCTGTCGTTCGACAGGTATGGTCTGCCGGCATTTCAGTTCATCCAGGATGAGATAGAATATGGTCGCGGCTACCATACGGTTATGGATACATATGAAAGACTGGTAATAGCTGATCTTCGCACCAATGCAATAATCACCGCATCATTTGCCTATAATGCCGCTATGAGAGATCAGAAGCTTCCCAGGAAACCGGAAATGAGCCCCAGATCTGAAAGCGGAATGAGACCGTTCTGATAGTAGGTTCGTTGCATGCAACGAACCTACTACAATATTTATTCTGCTTTTACATCTTTCATTGACAATTGTACCCGTCTCCTGTCGATATCGACTGAAAGCACCTTCACCATCACATGCTGATGGAGCTTCACAACTGTTGAGGGATCTTTCACATACGTGTTTCTGAGGTTTGATACATGTACCAGTCCATCCTGGTGAATACCTATATCGACGAATGCTCCGAATTTTGTGACATTTGTGACAATACCCGGAACCACCATTCCTGGTACCAGATCTTCCATTTCATGAATATCGGCAAACCTGAATTCCCTTATTTTAGATCTGGGATCACGTCCCGGTTTTGTCAGCTCTTCCATTATGTCTTTCAGAGTAGGTATCCCTGTTACCGGTGTTACATATTTATCAAGGACTATCTCTTTCCTTTTAGTCTCGTTGCTTATCAGCTCCTTTATGTCGCATTCAAGGTCCTTTGTCATTTTTTCAACAATATGATAGCTTTCAGGGTGAACGGCGCTGCTATCGAGAGGATTCTCAGCATTCCTTATTCTCAGGAAGCCGGCGCTCTGCTCAAAAGCCTTTGCTCCCATCCTCTTTACTTTCTGAATTTCCTTTCTCGATCTGAAAGGTCCGTTTTCTGTTCTGTAATTAATAATGTTCCGGGCCAGTTGAGGTCCCAGTCCTGATACATATGTAAGAAGATGGCTGCTAGCCGTATTCACCTCCACTCCCACTGCATTAACGCAGCTCATGACCACTTCATCGAGAGACTCCTGAAGTTTTATCTGGTCTACATCATGTTGATACTGCCCTACTCCTATCGATTTAGGATCAATTTTCACCAGTTCAGACAGGGGGTCCATAAGGCGGCGGCCAATTGAGACTGCTCCCCTGACGGTAACATCATAATCGGGAAACTCTTCCCTGGCCGTCTTCGATGCGGAATAGACTGATGCACCTGCTTCACTGACAACAAACACCTGGATATCCTTATCAAACTTAACCCACTTGATAAAATCTTCAGTTTCACGGCTTGCCGTACCATTGCCGATAGCTATGGCTTCAATCTTATAGGCACTTACCAGCGACAAGATCTTTCTTACCGACAGGGCTGTCTGATTCTCCGGAGGATGCGGATATATAGTTTCATTATGCAGCAGGTTACCCTGCCTGTCGAGACAAACGATCTTGCATCCGGTTCTGAATCCCGGATCTAATGCAAGGACATTCTTTTCACCGAGAGGTGACGCAAGCAGAAGCTGCCGGAGATTGTCAGCAAATACTTTTATTGCCTCTTCATCTGCTTTTTCTTTTGATATATTTCTGAATTCTGTCTCCATTGATGAAGAGAGAAGCCGTTTCCAACTGTCGGTAATCGCTTTAGCAACAATTTCTGAGGATTCATTCTTCCCTTTTATAAACAGTGATTCAAGGATTTCAAAACCATGCCCTTCAACAGCCTCAATTGAAAGTCTCAGAAATCCCTCCTCTTCACCACGCCTCATTGCCAGAAGACGGTGCGAAGGACATTTTCCGAGAGTTTCGGACCAGTCAAAATAATCGCTGAATTTATTGCCCTCTGTCTCCTTCCCTTTGATTACCTTCGAATAAATGACAGCCTCTTTTTCATAGAGTACTCTCAATTTTTTCCTCGCTGATTCATCTTCGTTTATCCATTCTGCAATAATGTCGCATGACCCTGAAACAGCTTCTTCCGGTGTCGGAACATCATCATTCAGGAACTCTTCGGCTTTTTGCAGCGGATCATTCTCCTGCTGTTTAAATATTATCAGGGCCAGTGGTTCAAGCCCTTTTTCCCTGGCCACTGTTGCCCGTGTACGGCGCTTCGGCCTGTATGGCAGATAAATATCTTCAAGCTCAGCCATGGTCTCAGCTGCTTCGATCTTCTGCATAAGTTCAGAAGTCATCTTCTCCTGCTCTTCAATTGATTTGATGATGCTCCCGCGACGCAGATCAAGGTCCTTCATCCGGTTATAATCATTCTTTATTTGGAGCAGCTGAACCTCATCAAGACTTCCGGTCATCTCTTTCCTGTAGCGGCTTATGAAGGGAATTGTTGCACCCTCATCCATCAGTCTGATAGTATTTTCTACCTGCCAGTTGTGGAGACCAAGGTTCTTGGCAATAAGTTCTATGTTTTTATTTGTGCTCATGTACTAATGGTATAATGGTATAATGGTTTTTTTATCACATGTACTTACTCCCTCTTTGCTTTAGCGAGAGGGGGACTAAGGGGGTGAGTACATGGCGTTTATTCCACATATATTACCAGCCCCTTCAAATACTCACTTTCCGGATGATAAATATTTACCGGATGATCAGGAGGTTGGCTCAGCTGGTGTAATATCTTCACCTTTCTTCCGGTGTTGGCAGCTGCGGCAAAAACCGATTTCCTGAAATTCTCCCTTGTTACCACCTGTGAACAAGAGAATGTAAATATTATCCCTCCAGGTTTTATTTGTTCTATAGCCTTCATATTAAGCCTCTTATACCCTTGAAGAGCATTCGCCAGGACATTATTGTGTTTTGCAAAAGCAGGAGGATCGAGTATAATGAGGTCATATTTATTGTTAATATCCTTTAGAAATTCAAATGCGTCGGCATTAAATGATTTATGCCTTGGATCATCTCCATAGTTCAGCCTGACATTCTCATTTGCCATTGTAATAGCAGCGGAAGAACTGTCTATTGTATGAACCAGTGCCGCATTTTTCATTGCATATACTGAAAATGCACCGGTATATCCAAACATATTTAGAACACTCTTACCTTCAGTATATTCTCCAAGCAGTTTCCTGTTCTCTCTCTGATCGATATAAAACCCTGTTTTCTGGCCCGACATCCAGTCAACCCTGAATTTAAAACCATTTTCCATAACTGTCACAGGACCTGAATTACCATAAAGAAATTCATTGGCTGCCGAGATCCCTGACATATATGGTATTGTCCCCTCACTCTTATCAAAGACTGCTGTTAGTTTTTCCCCCAGCAATTCCTTAAGAATCCCGGCAAATTCTTTTCTCATCCTGTACATCCCCACAGAATGCATTTGCATCACTGCAACACCATCATAATAATCAATGATCAGTCCGGGCAGATCGTCTCCTTCAGCATTAACGAGCCGGAAGACATTTGTCTGCGGATTTGTTGTGAGACCAAGCAATTCTCTGTACTTCAGGGCGCTACGTATTTTTACCCAGTAAAAATCAATATCAGGCTCAATATCACTGAAAGAGAGTATTCTTACGGCTATTGATCCCGGCTGATAGTGTCCTGTCGCAAGGAAATTATCCTTGTTATCGTATACATCAACAATATCACCTTCTGCGGGATCTCCATAGATTTTTTTGATCGCACCTGAAAAGATCCAGGGATGATATCTACGCACCGATTGGTCCTTGCCTGATTTAAGGATGATCCTGATTCTCTCCATGGATTTTGAAATAATTCGCTGGTTGTTGTAGAGACGTTGCATGCAACGTCTCTACAATCATTTAATAATTAATTAATTGTCTATATATTTCGTAGCACACCCATGCATCTGTTGCTGCATAGATCTGCTGGGCTTCTGAAAGCTCTTCTGCCTCCCAGTCGGTCACCTGCTGACGTTTTGAGATCCGGAATCCCAGGACAATGGCTGCCAGCTTTTTGAGTCCCGAGCTTGTTATTCCATGTTCTTTTACCAGTTTCTGCAAGTCAACAAAGCCCTCGGGAATAAATTTCCTTACATGTTTCAGGAACCGGATATCGTCATGTACTGCCACACCGGCTTTTATCACCTTCGGATCTGCCAGAATATCTACCAGTTCCTCCGGTATTCCTATTCTGTTTATCCTGAAAAGACAGGCCAGATCTGAGGTGGCAAGCTGAATAAGAGAGACCTTATTTTTACGTCCTTTTCTGAATGAGGGGCGGGTCTCCGTATCAAAACCGAGGACCTTTTTATCCTTCAGTCCGGGTATTACTTTTCTGAAAATCTTCAGATCATCGACAACTATTATTTCGCCTTTGAACCACGACAGGTCATAATTTGCAAGCTCTTCCGCTGTTAAATTCTCAAGGTATCTATTCTTCATCTTCCCCCCTGAACTCTTTCTGTCTTTTTGATATGAACCATTCTGATGTATCTATGTTTTCACCAGTCAGACTATTATTCTCTTCAATACTCTCTATCTCTTTTCCCGAATAGATGAATTTATGAATCGCCTTCATGGCATTTACCAGCTTCTGCCCCCAGATATTTTCAAAATTCAGTCTGCATTCCCATATTGCATCGCTCATAACCTCCTGTGTACCTGTTTGATACAGAAGTAAAAAATCCTTTATATCCTGGTAAATATCAGCCATATTCTCTGCCAGGCTTGATGGTACGGGTGTTTCCGATTCAATCAATTCCTCGTTATAGAGTTCCAGGTAATCGTTTGCTGTTCCGAATTTTTCTTTCAGTGAATCATGTATCCTGCACCAGTCGGATTCAGTAACAAACTTCTCATTCCCATCCTCGAAAACAGGGTCCCGATCTGGCAGCAATGATGCCTTAAGGTACATCAGGGGCAGCAGTCGCTGTAGAATTTTAAGTATTTCATCACCTTTCAGTTCTCCTGCATGCTCTGCATATTTGCAGTATTCATTTGCCACTGCGACAAATTCAACCACATTACGCGAATAAACAGGATTTGTTTTCTTCTTCTCCATCTCTTTATTTTCAAACTGCAAAAATAGATATTTATCGCGAAAAGAGATCAGGCTCTTTCCACGACAGGAGATGTTTATCGTCCATAGTGATCTTTTTATGGTCGAGAAGCCAGCGAAGCACCTTAACCACCTTTTCTTCCGGATGCTTGATATTGCTTACAAGTTCCTGAGCATCGCACTTATTTTCAGACAGAACATCCTTTATTTCATCAAGTATGAGATCAAACTCATATTTGCTCAGATCGAGCTCGTTTCTCTCGCGGCATACATCGCAGATTCCGCATCTGTCAGATTCTTCACCGAAATAATCGAGTAACATCACTGATCTGCATCTCGTGTTGAAATCTGCATAGTCGATCATCCTGTTAAGACGGATTATATGCTTATCCTTTACATGAAGGTAATTGTCAGGTGATATCATCAGCGCCTTTCTTTGGAGTCTCTCCTCGGTAAAAATGACCAGTGCCGTTTTCTTGCCGGGAATATACCGCATAATATTTAGTGTGGAGAGTTTCACAAGGAACCTGTATACTGTATCTCTCGACAGTGCGGATTTTTTAGCCAGGGCCTCCTCGTTTATAGCCACAAATCCGGAAAACATTCCTGTATAGGACCTTAACAGCAATCTAATGAATCCGTCGAATGATTCATTTGCTACCTGGAATTTATAAAGGTCGTCGCGACCTACAATAAAATGGACCCTTGAGGGATTGTTTATCTCTTCAGTGAATTCGATGTAACCCTCTCTCTGCAGAAAATTCAGGCTGTTATATGTTTCAATAACCGGAAGACGGTATTTTGAAATAAAATCGTACATATTGAAGTCAAACACATTATCTTTTCCTGAACCCTGTGGCACCTGCAGGTAATTACACAAAGCCTCATAAATGTCTTTTATTTTCTCCACGGGAGGGAATTTTCTTTTCACAGAATCTTCGAGACGTTTCTTATCGGAAGGTGAATAGAGAAGGACAGCATAGGCCGGCTTATTATCGCGGCCTGCCCTTCCGGATTCCTGGTAATAATCCTCAATGCATTCAGGTATATCCCAGTGAATTACGAATCTTACGTCAGCTTTATCTATCCCCATTCCGAACGCATTGGTGGCAACTATGACGCGGGTTTCACCGGTTGTCCACGCATCCTGTTTCTTATCCCTGAGCTCAACGGAAAGACCGGCATGATAAAAATCGGCGCTAATCCCATTTGCCACAAGCAGTTCCGCTATCTCCTTGCTCCTTTTTCTGCTTCTTACATATACTATACCGCTGCCCTTGATCTTTTGAAGGGTTTTAACAAGGTAATTTCCCTTGTCCTCGACTCTTCTTACCAGGTACGAAATATTTTTTCTTTCAAAACTTGTTTTAAGCACATTTTTTTCTTTGAACCTGAGCTTCTCTATAATATCATCAATCACAAGAGAAGTGGCAGTGGCCGTGAGAGCAAGGAAGGGTACTTTAGCTGATATCATGTCACGTATTGATGCTATTTTCAGGTATGAAGGTCTGAAATCATAGCCCCACTGGGAAATGCAATGTGCTTCGTCAACAGCCACCAGGTTAAGGTTCAGACGTGGTAGTCTTGTCTGGAAGATCCTTGTTGATATCCTTTCAGGAGAAATATAAAGGAACTTATAATCGCCGTATATACTGTTTTCGAGTGCAATATCTATCTCTTCGGCCGACATCCCGGAATGAATTGCCAATGATCTTATTTCAAGTGAATTAAGCCTGTTGACCTGGTCTTTCATAAGTGCGATCAGGGGAGTTATCACAAGACAAATTCCCTCATTTACCAGTGCCGGTACCTGGAATGTGATTGATTTGCCTCCTCCGGTGGGCATCAGTCCAAGCGTATCCTTTCCCTCTGCGACTGATCTTATTATTTCCTCCTGCAGGGGTTTGAAGGAAGTATATCCCCAGTATTTTGTCAATATCTGTTTGTAGGGTTCAATATTCATTATTCTGAAACTGATTGCCATTACAAAAATACAATTGAATTTCAATTTTTTATGGAGAGTGACTGAATGATTATTTCAAGAGTTGTTAATTTTTCGTAATTTGCGCAACATAACTAAATATCCAGTCCAATGTCATCATTCATTGAAGATAAAATATCATACGAGGGTTTAACATTTGATGATGTATTGCTTATTCCCTCATATTCAGAGGTTCTTCCCCGTGAAGTAGATCTGAGCTCAATGTTCACCAGAAATATCCAGCTAAACACACCGATTGTTTCGGCTGCAATGGATACTGTTACAGAGGATGATCTGGCAATTGCCATAGCAAGGGAAGGCGGTATCGGTGTGATCCACAAGAATATGAGTATTGAAAGGCAGGCTGCCCAGGTCAGGCGTGTTAAGAGGGCTGAGAATGTCATGATATTTGATCCGATAACAATAGGACTTGATGCCACTGTAGCAGAAGCAATAAGCCTGATGCATGAATACGGAATCGGTGGAATACCGGTAATTGACAAGGAGAGAATACTCAGGGGGATTGTGACAAACAGGGATCTCAGGTTTGAGAGCAACCCCAAACGTAAGATAACCGAGGTGATGACAACAAATCTGATCACTACCAACCATGAAACCAACCTCGATGAAGCAGCAAGGATTCTGAGGAAACATAAAATAGAAAAGCTCCCCATGGTTGACAAGGCTGGAAAACTCGTTGGACTTATTACCTACAGGGATATTGCAAAGACAAAGGACCGCCCGAATTCATGTAAGGATAATAAAGGCCGGCTCAGAGTGGCCGGTGCAGTAGGCATTGCTGCAGATACCCTCGAAAGAGTGACTGCTCTTATTGGTTCCAGTGTTGATGCCATTGCTATAGATACTGCCCATGCTCACACAAAAAATGTTATAAGGATATTAAAGGAAATTAAAAAAAGTCATCCTGACACTGAAGTGGTGGTTGGAAACATAGGAACTGCAGAAGCTGCAAAGAAGCTTGTTAGCGAAGGAGCTGATGCACTTAAGGTAGGAATAGGTCCCGGTTCAATCTGCACAACAAGAGTAATTGCCGGGGTTGGAATTCCACAGCTCTCAGCTATCCATAATGTTTACATAGCCATTGAAGGCTCGGGAATCCCGATAATAGCAGATGGCGGGATCAGATATTCAGGTGATATAATAAAAGCACTGGCAGCGGGAGCTGATTCTATAATGGCCGGATCACTCTTTGCAGGAGTGGAGGAGTCTCCGGGTGAAACGATAATCTTTAGCGGCCGTAAATTTAAGTCATACAGGGGAATGGGATCAATTGAAGCCATGCAGCAGGGATCAAAAGACAGGTATTTCCAGGATATTGAAGATGACATTCAGAAGCTTGTCCCGGAAGGCATTGCTGCAAGGGTGCCCTATAAAGGTACTCTCGCCGAAGTGATCTACCAGATGACAGGAGGTTTAAGAGCCGGGATGGGATATGTTGGAGCAAAAAATATTAGTGTTCTTAAGAAGGAGGCAAAGTTTGTCAGGATAACCAACTCGGGCATTATTGAAAGTCATCCCCATGATGTGTCAATAACTAGGGAATCCCCGAATTACAGCAGAAAGAGCATTGAATAACAACCGGTCTCAACCACGTTTGATGAAAGCAGGATCATCACTGTTGATTTTCATGCTGCCTGTTATCTGTCTGACACAGGATCTTTCAGATAAAATGCTTATGACTGTGGCCGGGAAAGCGGTTTCTGCAGGGGAATTCATAAGGATGTACAAAAAAAGCAATGTAGCTGAAATCCCCTCAAATATTGACGATTACCTGCAACAATATATTATCTTTAAGCTCAAGGTTGCCGATGCCATCAGTGAAGGGCTGGATACAACAAAAGCATTCCGCAATGAATTTAACGGCTACAGGAACCAGCTCGCTCAAAATTATCTTACAGATACCGGGGTCAGGGAGAAACTCCTGCAGGAAACATATAAACGGTCCCTCACTGAAATAAATGCCAGGCATATACTGATTAATTGTTCTCCCTCGGCAAAACCGGAGGATACTCTTACTGCCTGGCAAAAAGCTGCAGATATTAAAGAGAGAATCATTACAGGAGAGTCTTTTGAACAGGTCGCACGAGCTACTTCAGACGATCCTTCTGTAAAGATAAATGGAGGAAACCTTGGTTATTTTACTGTCTTCCAGATGATAATGCCCTTTGAGGATGCTGTATATAATCTAAAAACCGGTGCAATCTCAAATCCGGTACGGACACCCTTCGGTTATCATATAATCCAGGTAACTGATAAAAGACCCGCAAGAGGTAAGATCCTCGTTGCCCATATAATGAAGGCTGCTCCTCCTGGAATTGGAGAAGATGAAGCAAAAAAGGCCGAGGAAACAATTAAACTAATTTATAAGGAAGTTCAGGAAGGAGCCTCATTCAGTGAACTGGCACGCAAGTACTCTGATCATAAAGAATCAGCTGCAAATGGAGGAAATATGAACTGGTTCGGAACAGGGGAGATTATCAGCGAATTTACGGAAGCTGCTTTCTCAATACCCAATGCAGGTCAATACACAAAACCTATAAGAACTCCCTACGGCTGGCATATAATAAAACTGCTTGACAGAAGACCTCATGGATCGTTTGAACAAACCAGATCGTACCTTGAGAGTAAGATTAATCAATCTCACCTCAATTCATTAAGCAAAAAATCTTTTACCGATAAGCTTAAGGCAGAATATAAGTTCAGAATAAACCAGCCGGCATACAGATGGCTCGTCAATAATACCGATACACTTATTATCCGGGGTCAGGCAAAATATAAGAGAGAATATATGCCTTCCGCCAATCTATACTCATTTGCAGATCAGCGCTTTACAGTAAAAGAGTTCGCTGCATATATCGAAAGAAGGGGATTAATGATCATAACTGATGATCCTGTTTCATTTGTAAACCAGTCAATTGAGACCTGTGTATCCGATCAGATAATTAAATATGAAAACTCAATCCTGGAAACAAAATATACCGACTTCCGCTACCTTATGAAAGAGTTCCATGACGGAATACTTCTTTTTGAAATATCAGGTAAAAAGGTTTGGAACCGTATCAATGAAGACAGTACAGGACTAAGACGTTATTATGAGCATCATAAAAATGAAAATCTTACAAGAAAAGGAATAGAGGCAAAAATCTATACTCTGAGAAGTCCTGGGAAAGAAAAAAAGCTTTTATCAACTTACAGGAAATATTCACGAAAAAATGAGTGTGATGAACTTATGCTGGAAAAGTTTAACAGCGACAATGATTCAGTCCTGGTAATAACTGAAGGACAATGGTTTACCGGAGATGATCCGGAACTGGAAAAGATTAAATGGACTAAAGGAATACAAGTATATACAATCAACAATTACCCTTCAATTGTGGCAATAAGCAGGGTAATTGAACAGGAACCGCTACCTTTTGAGGAGGTTGCGGGTGATATGTTGATGGGATACCAGGACTATCTTGAGTCAGAATGGATAATGCAATTAAAGAGTAAATACCCCGTTAATGTTGATGACCGGATTTTTCTTGAAATTAAAAAGAGTCTGAATAATGAATAGAATTCTGATTATTGGAATCATATTAATTATTACCGCCGGATGCGGTAATTCAAGACGTGATCCCAAACGTATGGCTGTTGCCCGTGCAGGAGATATTTTTCTATATCAGGATCAAATACCCCGGCTTATTACGGAGGAAACATCAACAATGGACAGCGCAGGTATAACACACGATTATATAAACAAATGGGCCAGGAAAGAATTTCTTTACCAGAAGGCTGTTGAGAATCTTTCCCCTGAACTCAAAGATGAAATTGATAAACAGATCGAAGAGACCCGGGCCGATCTGGTGATCTATCAGTATCAGAGGCAAATGATGCTGGAGAAGATGGATACGACTGTAACTGAGGCAGAAATGGAAAATTACTATTCAGCCAACCAGGAAAGTTTTTTCCTTGGCTCGAATATTATCAAAGCACTGTTCATTAAGCTTCCGGTTGAGACTCCCGACATTTACAGGATCAGACGTCTCGCACGCTCAAACGAGCAGGATGATCTTCAGCAGCTTGAATCCATTTGTTACCAGTTTGCAGATAAATTCGATGATTTCAATGAGAAATGGATACCATTCGACAGGCTTTCAGTGGAGCTGCCCGAAGATATTTCAAATGAGGAATATTTCCTGAGAAGGACATCTTTTTATGAATCGAACGATTCCACTTATATTTACTATATAACAATCAGGGATTACAGGCTCAGATCCACTCTGGCTCCATTTGAATATGTCAGGGACGATATTAAAAGGATTATCTGGAACAACCGCAGGCTTGAGTTTATACAGGCTCTTGAAAACGGGATCTATAACGATGCACTTAAAGAGAATGATTTTACAATTTTTAATAATTAATATGATGAAAAAGGGTTTGGGATTTATTTTGATGCTGACGGGTATACTAATTTCCGGATTTTCGACCGCAAATGCACAGGTACTGGTTGAGTCAGTGGCTGCAATTGTAGGGGATGAAGAGATATACCTGTCTGATATAGAGACCCTTGTAATCGACTTGAAAAG
>CAZHRV010000169.1:0-2753 GCA_964535035.1 uncultured Rikenellaceae bacterium | reverse complement strand
GGGATGGTAAATATCCATGCAATGAATATTTTCCTGGTTACTCCCCATTTAACGGCTGAAGCACCTTTGCGTGCACCAACACCCATTATTGCACCTGTAATTGTGTGAGTAGTGCTTACGGGGATTCCCCAGTGTGTTGCTGCGAAAATAGACAAAGCTCCTGCAGTTTCTGCACAGAATCCTTCAAATGGTTTGATCTTTGTAATTTTTTGTCCCATAGTCTTTACAATTCTCCATCCTCCAAACAGAGTTCCGAGTGCAATAGCTCCCTGGCATGATATTACAACCCAAAATGGTATATCCGCATCTTGTGAAACAATCCCTTTTACAATAAGTGCCAGTAGTATTATTCCCATAGATTTCTGAGCGTCATTCGCGCCATGACCAAGGCTGAATGCCGAGGCTGAGACAAGCTGCAATCGTCGGAATATTTTATCAATTGTGGCAGGTTGCATTTGCCTGAATATCCACATAATAATTATTGACAGAATATATGAAAACAACATTCCCAGAGCAGGTGCAATAAAAATGAAAGCGACAATTTTAATAACTCCTGAAGATATAACTGATCCAAATCCTGAGTTTGCCACGGCAGCTCCTATTAAACCTCCAACAAGGGTATGTGAGGAACTGGATGGTAAACCCCACCACCAGGTAATAAGATTCCAGGTGATTGCAGCTATAAGCGCTGCCCCGACAACATTCAGATTTATAACATTCATCTCGACGACACCTTTCCCCATCGTTGTCGCTACCTTGAGCGGGAATATTAAGAATGCCACAAAATTAAAAAATGCCGCCATTCCTACTGCTGCAAATGGCGACAACACTTTTGTAGATACTACACACGCAATTGAATTTGCAGAATCATGAAATCCGTTAAGGAAATCAAAGACCAGAACTAAAGCAATTATAATATATAAGAATGTCATCGGACTGCCTTTAAGTTTTTTCTTGTTCTTTTTTTCCGGTCAGATCATCTTTTTTCAGGATACCATAAACAACCAGTATGAGGAGCTGAACATCAGGTATTGAGCATACGGACTATGCCATTTTTATAAGTATCGACTTAATAGTATCGGTTACATCTTCTTCTTCGTCAACGGTCCTTTCAAGGATCTCAAGTATCTTGTTGTTTTTCAGTAATTCAGCCGGATCTTTCTCCTTATCGAAGAGTTCGGAAACTGCTACGTAATAATACTCGTCAACTTTATGCTCAATGGCTGTTACATTATTGCAGGCTTTGGAAATCTCTTTCTTATTTGCCGCTGCATCGTTTAGACAGTGAATACACAGTTCAATTTCAACTGCTGCTTCATGAATCATATCTGCCATTTGTTTATAAACAGGCAGCAACTTCTTAGGTTTATACAGACATATTCTTCTGCTGACTCCGTTTATTGAATCCACAACATCATCTATATGAGCGGTGAGTTCATGAATATCTTCCCTGTCGAAGGGTGTAATGAATGACCTGTTCAGCTGCTCGTAAGTTTTATCTGTTATCTGATCACCGATATGTTCAACATTCTTTATTTCTTTATTGATAATTTCATGAATTTCTGTTTCAGAGGAGGAGAGCATTTGTTTTAGAAGTTCAGCGGCTTTTACCAGGTTTTTTGCATCCTGTTCAAACAAAGGATAAAATGAGTGGTCCTTCGGAACAAAAAACTTAAGAAATTTATCTATATTCATATTATTGATAGTTAATGTTTTATATTGTCTTTTTGTTAATTTATTCAGTTATTGAAAAGATATATATTATGACTACAATAATTCCTTATAAAGGAGTTGAACGCATCAGGAGCAACAACACATTTTCCGATAGTTATTGTTGCTATCAATGGAAATACCATAGAAGTTATAAAAGGAAAAATCGCTGCTATAAGTACTGCGGAAAAATAAAAGAGAACCCTGATTGAAATTATTGTTACAATTAAATTTGCAGTGCCTTGAAATCCATTTATAAAATCAAAGATCAGTACAAGAACTATAATTATATGCAGAAAAAACATTTATTTTAAAATGACTGAAATATGGATTTCTTTTATACTGGAACAGTTGCTTAAACGATGTTTGGCATTTATCAAATTCTTGATACAATTTTAAAAATAATAACTGAAAAATCAACACAGGGCGATAAGATATTTCAACATTCAGCAGGAAGGGTGATCCTTCTTTCATTAAAATGCAAAGAAAAGCCTGTATATTAAAATCAGGATTTATGGTTCATTTCATTACTTAAAAGAAAGTCACGATGTGATTTAACCATGTTTACGGAAAAGAGGACCAGATTTTTGCTTTCGGCAAGCAGATTAAGATACATAAGGCTGCTTCTGGTACTGAATGATTCTGTCTTGATCAACTTGATGTGTTTCTTTTTAATTTTAACAATTAATTCAAGAATCTCCTGTTGTTCTTTTATGAGCTTGTCCAGATTTTTGTAGTTCTGTTTCTTTATAATAGTCAGTATCTCGTCAAAAAAAGGAGAAACAGATTCATTAAGTCCATGAAGGTCCTTAACCTGTTCTTTCAACAGAGAAGGGTGGTTGTTGTCAAGATGATCATAAACAGGATCAGCGATAAATTTCAGACAATGGGCTATTTCTCTCAGGTAATCAAGTATCTGCACATAATAATGACCTGTTTCAATAAATCCCTCCTCTAACATCCTTAATGTAGGATAAAGATTGTATTTTAATTCTTTTGTCTGCTGGTTCAGCTCATTGACACTATGGATCACCTTCTTCATT
>CAZHRV010000168.1:0-2407 GCA_964535035.1 uncultured Rikenellaceae bacterium | reverse complement strand
GAATATTCCTTTCGTCGGCTTCTCCTGTTTCATTATCATCCTGAAGAGGGTTGTTTTTCCGGCGCCGTTAGCTCCTATTACTCCGACTATTCCGTTTGGCGGGAGGTTGAAATCGAGTTCTTCAAATAAAAGCTTTTCTCCAAATGATTTTGCAACATACGATGCCTTTATCACCTTATCTCCCAGTCTTGGTCCGTTAGGAATGAATATTTCGAGCTTCTCTTCTTTTTGCTTAACATCCTGATTCAGAAGGTTTTCATAGGCTCCGAGTCGTGCTTTTGATTTTGCATGACGTGCTTTGGGTGACATCCTCACCCATTCAAGCTCTCTTTCCAGCACTTTACGTCTTTTTATATTTCCCCTTTCTTCTATCTCTAGACGTTTTGCTTTCTGTTCCAGCCATGATGAGTAGTTCCCTTTCCAGGGGATACCTTCACACCTGTCAAGTTCAAGTATCCACCCTGCAACATTATCAAGAAAATATCTGTCGTGAGTTATGCAAATGACCGTACCCTGGTATTGTTTCAATGTAGTTTCGAGCCATTGAACCGATTCGGCATCAAGGTGGTTTGTCGGTTCATCAAGAAGCAGAATATCGGGTTGCTGGAGCAGCAGCCGGCAAAGAGCTACCCTTCTGCGTTCACCTCCTGAAAGTATATTGACTTTAGTACCGGCGTCAGGGCAACGGAGTGCATCCATAGCTCTTTCGAGCTTGTGTTCAATATTCCATCCGTCAACGTAATCTATCCTCTCCTGTAGTTCAGCCTGTCTGTCCATAAGCTGCTGCATCCTGTCGACATTTTCATAAACCTCCGGATCTCCAAAGCTGTTATTTATCTTTTCATATTCTTTAATAAGGTCCATTGTATCTTTTACACCCTCCTCAACTATCTCCTTTATTGTTCGTGAATCGTCAAGAAGGGGATCCTGCGGCAGATGTCCCACAGAGTAACCGGGAAGAAATGTCACTTCACCCTGGTATTCTTTCTCCTTGCCCGCAATGATCTTCATCAGTGTAGATTTCCCCGACCCGTTAAGTCCTATAATACCAATCTTAGCTCCCAGAAAAAATGATAGAGAAATATCTTTAAGCACCTGGCGGTGTGTTGGAAATGTTTTTCCCACCCGGTACATTGAGAAGATAATTTTGTTGTCGTCGGCCATATATCTGAATTTTTTTCAAATATATAAAATGTAGTAGGGACAATGCATGCATCGTCCCTACTACTACCAAAAATAAAAAATAAATGTTGTTTTTACGGTTTCTCAAACAGTTTTACTGTTTCATCCTGCAGGAGGACCCACAGTGAATAGACACCTTTCAGGGTTCCGATAGGAATATTAAGACAACCAAGGGCGGCAACGATAATTACCAGATATCTTGCCCAGGTCTTATAAGCTAAAAGTCCTATACCGCCTATAAGCCCGAGTGTTGATATAAATCCGATAAGGAGGGGCAGACTGACAGCCAGCATACTCAGAATCATTTCTGGTATCTCTTCATTGCTCACGAATCCCCTTGCAAAATGGAGGGCAAAAAAGACCGTCAATGCACCGATAAGCCCCAAAACTCCGAATGCAATATGAATTACCCCGACTACAGTAACATGTTTCTTCATCCTTGTGTCTTCAATGCTTTTTACTTCTTCCATGGTATTAATAATAATTGGTTAAAAATCATTTTCATTCCTGATTAAATGACTTGCAATTTATTCAATTGATGCATCGTTTGTTTAAAAAAATGCTATAAAGCAACCTTTTTCTGATAAATAGGTTCTAGTATCAAAGAGTTTTTTAATTTTAATGCGAAATAAAAACCGTATGAAAAAGAAAGTATTGTATGCTGCAGCATTTTTATTAATTATGTGGGCGGCACAATCTTGTGAAGGTGAGAGATGCAAGTTCTGCAAAATGATCACCACTGATAATGTGACCAGTGAAGTAACAGAAGGATTTGAGACTGAATATTGTGGTGCAGCTTTAATCGCAATTGAAGCAAAAGGCCCTACTACAGTAGGAAATACTACCACTACCTGGGAGTGCCGTTAATACCTTACGCCTATCAGGGTCACATCATCAATCTGAGGAGAATCACCGCGCCATTCCTCAAATATCTGGTCCAGTCTTTCTGCCTGTTTAATCATTGGCATGTCGTTGATTGCCACCAGTGTCTCCTTCATCTGCATTGACATGAATTTCTTCTGTTTTGGTCCTCCGAACTGATCCGCATAACCATCAGAGAAGATATAGAACTCATCACCTTTTTTAAGATCTATCTTATGAAGAGTAAAAGGCTGCATCCTGTAATGGATTGCGACAGGCATCTTATCACCCCTGTAATGAATAAGTTCTCCCCCCCTGACAAGATAGAGCGGACAGTTAGCGCCGGAAAAACATAAAGTATCAG
>CAZHRV010000167.1:0-8703 GCA_964535035.1 uncultured Rikenellaceae bacterium | reverse complement strand
GCGTGTACCTGTTCAGACATATGAGGACCTTTTCCCTTTTGTCGAAAGGCTTGGAAATGATGAGTCAGATCTTTTGTGGCCGGGTAAAATAAGGTGGTTTGCAAAATCATCCGGAACAACTTCTGCAAAAAGCAAATTCATCCCCATGACTAAAGAGGCTCTTGAAGAGTGTCATTACAGGGCCGGAAAAGACGTTCTGGCCATTTACGCTTTAAACAATCCTTCCACCCGCATCTTTTCAGGGAAAGCTCTCACTCTTGGCGGCAGCCACAGGATTGACCAGTTCAGAAATAAA
Organism: uncultured Rikenellaceae bacterium; assembly: GCA_964535035.1. GTDB lineage: Bacteria > Bacteroidota > Bacteroidia > Bacteroidales > VadinHA17 > LD21. Next base: position 8,408 of record CAZHRV010000167.1, on the reverse strand, counting down.
GCTCTTAGCGGTGACCTGTCAGCCATACTCATCGAAAATGCCCCGTCCTGGGTTGAACTGCTAAGGGTTCCGCGGCCGAAGATTGCTCTTATTGACGATTTTGAGAAGAAACTCGAACTGATAACAAAAGCAACCGTAAAAGAAAATGTTACAAATTTTTCAGGTGTTCCCTCATGGTACCTTACACTGATAAAATATGTGCTTGCCTATACCGGTAAATCAAATCTTCTTGAGGTATGGCCGAATCTCGAGGTTTTCTTCCATGGAGGTATAAGCTTCACTCCTTATCATGAGCTATATAAGAAGCTTATCCCGGGCGACCAGATGCATTATATGGAAACATACAATGCCTCTGAAGGATTTTTCGGTATCCAGGACGATCTTTCAATGAGCGATATGCTTCTGATGCTCGATTACGGAATCTTTTATGAGTTTATTCCTGTCGATAAAGCAGATAGTGATGATCCTCCGGCATTTACAATCGGTGAGGTTGAAAAGGATGTGAATTACGCCATTGTCATCTCAACCAATGGAGGCCTTTGGCGATATATGATTGGCGACACAATTGTATTCACTTGTCTGGATCCATACCGGTTCAGGATCTCAGGTAGAACAAAACACTTTATCAATGCATTTGGAGAAGAAGTAATCATTGATAATGCCGACAAGGCGCTTGAAGCAGCCTGTAAAGCTACAGGTGCAATAATATCGGAGTATACCGCCGGTCCTGTATTCATGGATGCATCCTCAAGAGGTTCTCATGAGTGGATAATTGAATTCGAAAAGGAACCTGCCGATACTGAAAGATTTGCGGAAATACTTGACAGAACTCTCCAGTCAGTAAACTCTGATTATGAAGCAAAACGGTTCAAGGATATAAATCTGGTGAAGCCGGTAATACGATTTGTACCACAAGGCACTTTTCATAACTGGCTGAAATCAAAAAACAAGCTGGGCGGACAGAATAAGGTTCCCCGGTTGTCGAATACCCGCGATTATATTGAAGATATTTATATTATAGCCGGAATAAGAAGTGACTAAATAAAAAACTTTAGTCACTCCAAACTCTAGTCACTCAAAACTTTTTTATTACTTTTAAAAGCCATTATTTGTAATATTGAAACAATGCATATAGCTATCGCGGGAAATATCGGATCGGGCAAAACTACGCTGGCAGGACTTCTTGCCAAACAATACGGGTGGACAGCTCATTATGAAGACGTTGACGACAATCCTTACCTCAACGATTTTTATGACGACATGCAACGCTGGTCGTTCAACCTGCAGATATTTTTTCTCAATTCCCGCTTCAGTCAGATTATTGAAATAAGGAAATCGGATAAGACCATCATACAGGACAGGACAATTTATGAAGATGCCTATATTTTCGCACCAAACCTCCATTCTATGGGATTGATGTCGACACGCGATTTTGATAATTATTCCTCACTCTTCAAGATGATGAGCTCGCTGATCCAGCCTCCGGATCTTCTCCTTTATCTAAGGGCATCTGTCCCCACACTTGTTAACCAGATCCAGAAAAGAGGTCGTGAATATGAAAGCTCCATACGTCTCGATTACCTGAAAAGACTTAATGAAAGGTATGAGGCATGGATTGAGACCTATGACTTTGGAAAAATACTGATAATAGAAGCCGATCACTATAATTTTCCGAATAACAAAGATCATCTGAGCGAGGTTATCGACAAGATCAATGCCGAGCTTCACGGACTCTTTTAACTTACCTGGCTTCCACTCCCTCTTTAGGTGTCAGTGCTACCCTCACATAATTTTCTGTATCCAGATATTTCTTTGCAACAGCTTGTATGTCTTTTATTGTGAATGAATTAACAAAATCCTTATATTCTTCAAGAGATAATATCTTATTGCCATTAAGGTAATGATTCTGAATATAAGCCAGCCAGAAGCTATTCTCTTTTACCTGGGTTTCACGTTCCCTGATCATTGTCTCTTTTACCTTGTTAAGATCAGTTTCTGTCGGACCGTTTTTCCTTATTTTTTCCATCTCTTCCAGGAGAGTCTGTGCCAGTTTTTCTATATTCTCAGGATTACAACCCCATGAAGAGGTTATTGTGTATTTAGGGCTGGGAAGCTTTGAAGCTGTCCCATTTATGCTTACTCCATAAACGCCTCCCTGGTCTTCACGCATCGACTCTCTGCATTTTATTGCCAGAATGCTCATCAGCATAGCAAATCCCTGGCGGTATCTCGGCTTCCATTTGAAATCACCATCCCATACCATTGCCACCTGGCTTTGTGGTTCCGAGTTTTTGGGTACATCAACAACCACTTTGCCATCGGGAAAATCAGGTGTCATGTCTTTCCATATCTCTTTTCTGTTTATTGAGGGAAGCCCCCCGATATATTTTTCAAGAATCGGGATCACCTCTTCCTGATTGAAATTACCAACCATTAAATAAGTAAAGTCGCCTGCATCCGCAAAACGGTCGTGGAAAATATCCATTACCCTGTCGAGATTCACCTGGTCCATCTGCGCATCTGAGGGGATGGTAACTATCCTTGGAGAATTCATCGTAATGATCTTTGACAGGGTATCAGAAAAGATCACCTGTGGTACCGCTCTCATTGGCTTGATCATGTTTTTAATCCTCGAGAGGTAGGAATTATACGCATCCTCATCCCTGCGTATTCCGGTGAAATACAGATAGTTTAACTGCAGCATGGTTTCCAGGTCCTTTGGTGAACAGCTGCCACTCACCCCTTCACGCAATTCATTTATATAAGGAGACAGTGTTGCCGTATTGCCTGACAGTTTTTTCTGCAATCCGGTATAATCATATTCACCCAATCCGCTCTGAGTTATAATAGTTGCAGCAAGCATTGCCGACATAACATCCTGATCGGGATACAGGGATATCCCTCCGGGACTGAAAGCAGCTATTAATATTTCGTCGTTCTTGAAGTCAGTGGGTTTCAGTATCATCTTGACTCCATTACCGAAGGTCAATTCAGTAAAACCAAAACCGGTGTTTTCGGTCTTTTTGATCACTGCCGAAGGAACCGGTTCCTCTGACAATAACGGAACATCAGTAACTTCATCGACATAAGCTTCAATTTTTTTCGATCTGACTGATTTGATTATTTCAGCGACTTCCTGTTCCGTTGGAACTCTGACTCCTTCTTTTTCCTGGGCAGTAATAAGGACAAGCATATTATTTTCGGTGATCCATAATTGCCCAAGCCTGTTGACCTCTTCCAGGGTAATCCCCGGGAGTATCTCCTTCACAATCTCATATTCCCTGACATAACCGGGAATAGATTCGCGGGTCATGTAGTTCCTGATGAATTCGTCCGCATAGACTGCCGACACGGTCTTATCGGCTTCTTTTGCCCCGTTTTCGTAGAATGTCAGAATATCTTTCTTTGTCCTTTCAAGCTCTGATGAAGTAAATCCATACTGACTTACTCTTTCACTTTCAGTGAGTATTACCTCAATGCTTTTTTCGATCTGGCTTTCTTTTGCTGCCGCATATAATGAATATACATCTATTGTGCGACCTATAAATGAGCCATAATCTGATCCCGCATAAAGAAACGGAGCATCAGGCTTCTGAGTTAATTCCTGAAACCGGTTGTTTAACATGCTTGTATATAACGAGCGTATCTGGCTGTTCCTGTAATCTTTAAATGTGACAGCATTTGCTTTTGGCTGCTTGTACATGATCTGCACACCAAATCCTGATGCTTCCCTGTCTGTAATAACACTTATCAGCGGTTCGTCATTATCGGGCACAGAATATTCCACTCTTTTATCAGCATCTATGATCCGGGGGACTCTCCCGAAGTACTCTTTTATTTTCTCTTCTGCCAGGTTGGGATCAATATCGCCCACAACCACAACTGCCATCAGATCAGGTCTGTACCATGTTTTATAAAAATTCCGCAATGTGTCATAAGCAAAGGATTTTATTATTTCGACTTTCCCTATAGGCAGCCGGTCGGCATATCGTGATCCTTTCAGAAGTATCGGAAAGTATTTCTGCTTCATGCGGTCCTCGGCACCCAGCCCGAGGCGCCATTCCTCGACAATAACTCCACGCTCCTTATCAATTTCAACCTCTTCCATGCTCACCTGGTGAGCCCAGTCTTCCAGCACCTGGAAGCCCCTGTTGATCCATTCCATACTGTCCGCCGGAACCCTCAGCATATAGATTGTCTGATCAAAGCTGGTATAGGCATTCAGTTCGGCTCCAAACTTGACACCCATTTCTTCAAGCATATCAACTATCCTGTTACTCGGAAAGTTCTTTGTTCCGTTAAAACACATATGCTCACAAAAGTGTGCCAACCCCTGTTGTGCATCTGTTTCACAAATAGAGCCGGCATTAATGGCAAGTCTCAGCTCCATCCTCTGCTCAGGCTTCTGATTGTACTTGACATAATATGTGAGACCGTTATCAAGTTTCCCTATCCTGATAGCGGGATCCGGAGGAATAGGATCATCCGGATTATTGGTCTGGGCATAAATTCCTGTGAAAATAAATCCACAGATAACTAATGTTAAAATGATCTTCAATTTTTTCATTGTCAGAGATATGTTAGATAAGACATAAATTCAATGGTGGCTTAATAATTATGTTCATGCAGCGATTCTGGATATCGGGGATCATTGATAATAAAATATAAATTTAAATATTTTTATTATTATTACAAGTAGAAACGCTGCATGCAGTAGTAGAGACGTTGCATGCAGTAGTAGAGACGCTGCATGCAGCGTCTCTACTACAATTTAATATTTTTTAATAATTGAAAATTGAACTGAATACAATTTAATATTACCTTTCGGCTTATTTTTTAAAAATCAAATATTATCATGACTTCTACCCGACGAAATTTTATCAAAACAGCTTCTGTTCTGGCTGCAGGATCTGTTATACCTCTTGACGTACTGGCTAAAACCAAAAGGAGTGTGGCTCCTTCAGATAAGATAAACGTAGCGCTTGTTGGCGGAAACAGCATGGGATGGAGTGATCTCGAGTCATTCCTGAAAAATCCTGAAACCGAATGTGTGGCATTATGCGATGTGGACCGGAATGTTCTGAATAAACGAACCGATGACATTGTAAAGATGGGACGTTCAAGGCCAAAGCTATACATTGACTATCGTAAAATGCTTGAAAATAAAGATATTGATGTCGTTATAATCGGAACTCCCGATCACTGGCATTGTATGATATTCTGCGATGCTGTTGAAAGCGGAAATCATGTCTATGTTGAAAAACCTATTGGCAATTCCATTGCGGAGATCAACATTATGCAAAAGGCACTGAAACAACATGGCAAGATGGCCCAGGTAGGACAGTGGCAAAGAAGTCAGCCTCATTTTGTTGATGCTATCAATTTTCTCAGAACGGGTAAGCTGGGACGTATCCGTACCTGCAAAGCATGGTCATTTGTCGACTGGAAAAGCTCTGTTCCGAAGGTTCCTGATTCACCTGTACCCGAAGGTGTTGATTATGAGAGGTGGCTGGGCCCGGCACCTTTACGTCCGTTCAACAAGAACAGGTTTCACTTTACCTGGCGCTGGTACTGGGAATACGGTAACGGCTTGATGACTGACTGGGGCGTTCACCTGATAGACTATATATTATATGGCATGGGTGTATCTGTGCCTGAATCAGTAATGGCAATAGGAGGAAAATATGCCTTCCCCGATGATGACATGGTGACTCCGGATACAATGACCGCTGTTTATGACTTTAAGGATTTTACAATGATCTGGGAACATACTATCGGAATTGGTCTCGGTAACTGGAAGAGACCTCACGGCATGGCATATACCGGAGAAAACGGCACATTAGTACTCGACCGCAGCGGTTGGGAAGTATTCCCCGAAAAACAGAGAATGGAGGCTGTTCCCCTTCAACAGAATGTAGGTTCGGGACTCGATCTGCATGTAAGGAATTTCCTCGATTGCCTTAAGGATAATACCCCCGGGAAGCTCCATGCCGATATTGATATAGGACGTAATGTGGCACTTGTTGCGCAAATGGGGAATATTGCATACCGTACCGGAGAGAAAGTCTTCTGGGATAACGAGAACCAGGAATTTACATCCAGAACAGCAAACAAACTCATCACACCCGAATACCATAACGGATATACCCTCCCGAGATACTAAGGGTAAAATATGTTATTAAGGTTTTTAAAGTTCGGAATTGTAGGATTATCAGGCCTGGTTATTGATTTTTCAATAACCATCCTGCTTAAGGAGAAGCTTAAAATCCACAGGTATATTGCAAGTTCAACCGGATTTATCATTGCGGCTTCAACCAACTATTTCCTGAACAGGATCTGGACATTCGAAAGCAGTGATCCCCGGATTCTAATGCAATATGGCAGTTTCGTAATTATTTCCGTTATAGGACTCGGAATCAATAACCTGTTCCTGTACCTGTTCGAAAAGAAGCTGCCGTTTTATGTAGCAAAACTCTTTGCTATCGGTGTTACGATGATATGGAATTTCCTTGCAAACAATTATATTACATTCAACGGTTGACGGTCACTTCCATGAACCTGCTGCTGAAGACATCATACAGGATACCTGCTTCAGAGCATATAACGAGCCTGTGTTTCCCTTCGGGCAGTCCGTCAATCCTGAAATTACATGAAACTGATAATGTATCGCCCTGATTCAGAATTGACAGATCAGATTGAATATCAAGATTCCTTTTCATTTCTATATTACCATCCTCACTGTAAAAAGCAACCTGGAGTACAATCGGAAATTCCGGATGTTTAAAGTCCAGAGCATAGGGATAAGGATTGAATATCCTGAGGTCGATACTGTCTTTCTCAGTGTTGCTGAATAACCAGGAGTCATGAAGGGGAATTACACATTCCTTCTGCAGCGACCGGAAATCTTTATATATCCTGTAATATATGGTGTCACCATCCGGCTTAACATGAACAGAGAGCCTTTTCTTGTAATAATCATTCAGCCAGTGCGGAACATATAGTACCTCTTTCCCGTGTACCTGCTCCTCGAAGGGCCAGATGTCATATTGTGTTTTCCGGTAATCCTTATTATTGAGGGAATGTGCAAATTGCCCGGTATAAAAAGCATACACCGAAGGATCCTGGTATGAATTTGTAAATACAACAGGCCGGTTTCCGGCAAGATTTTCAATTTCTGCTGCCCATTTCCTGTGTCTGTGGAATTCTTTCTTTAGAAATGACACTGGCAGGAAGTCAATCATCAGGGCTGATCGCGTAAATAAGAAAACCGGAACCAGTATAAAAAAAACTGTTTTTACATATTTGTACTTTGTATATATAAAACCGGAATTAAGTATCAGGATCAGCATTGGAATTGTTATAAGTGCAGTCCACTGCGGTTCAATATGATATCGGAAACTTGCTGCAAGAAAAAAGATAAAAAACCCTGTTATGATATACTTTAATCCCTTCTCAAAAATATCATTTGTCCTGGTTTTATAGATTACAAAAAGAAACAATGGCAGTAATAAAGGATTGTGTATAAGAAGCTGGTTAAAAATGTATTCCACGATATTTGAAGGGTCAAATCCGGAAACCCTGTCAGCAAGATGATATTGTATCGATGGAAAATCATTTGTAATCTGCCAGAAAATATGGGGCAGAAATAATAAAATGGCGAACAGTGAGGCAATATAGAATCTTATATTCTTAAGCAGTTTAAGGTTTGACAGAATAATCAGAAGCAGCATGATTGCCCCGTGATACTTGCTGTACATAAGTCCGGCCATTATGATACCCAATACCAGTGTATTTAACCAGTTTTCATCTTTCAGAAATCTCCTGTAAAAAAACAGGAACAGTGCTGTGAAAAGCAGCAATGGCGAATCGGGGGTGGCAAGAAAACCATAAATATTCAATACAGGAAGTACAGAAATGATGAGTACAATTAATAACACATTACGCGGGGACTGTTTTTTTTCATCGTCCAGCATTTGCCATACTATCAGTAGTGTTACTATCTGGCTCAAAACGACAAACAGTCTCACCCCGAGCTCATTTGAGAATATTGAATAACCTGCACCAATGAGCATGGCGATCATCGGCGGATGATCATAATATCCCCATGCCGGGTATCTTGAGAACACCCAGTAATAAGCTTCATCATTGTGAAGGGGAGTAAAAAAGGCCTGAACAAGATTGAGGATACCCCATAAAATAAGAAAAAGATAGAAGATCTGTTTTCCTGAAAAGTGTAACTTGTTATCCATCAGGTTCAATTCAATAATCAGGCAAAGATATGTATTATTGTTACTCCGCGAATCAGGAATTAATCGCTATAAAAGCAGAAAACAATAATATTGAATATCAATTAATTCACCCTCAGAAAGTATCTTCCTGTTTTTAAATAATTGTATCTTTACTGTTGA
>CAZHRV010000166.1:0-2167 GCA_964535035.1 uncultured Rikenellaceae bacterium | reverse complement strand
GCTTGCAGGTAAATTCCATGCAAAAATACAGGGAATTACATCATCGGGCATTCCATTAGATGCCAGCGTTTCTTTTAGTGTAAAATGAGAGGATCAGCTATGAAGAACACATTTATTTGTCTGATAGTGTTATGTGCAATTCAAAATGTCTTTGCTCAGGCTGATCATGGAAAGTTTGAGCCTGATGAGACATATATGATGAATATGCGAAAAGGTATGATGGGTGTCGAATACATAGATCCGGTTGTCGGTTATAAGGGCGATCCATTTTATAACGACTGGACTTATGGTGAAATATTGCTGACCAATGGTGAGAAAATTACCGGTTTATACCTCCGTTATGAAGGATATCTGGATCAACTATTATGGCTTAGGGAAGATTTTATCCCTTGTGTCTTATGCAAGGCTTGCATAAGAGGATTTAATCTGGTTGATATCTCTAATAATATCGCAGCTTCTTTTATTATTAAGAAAGGGATCAGGTTGCCATTTGAGAATGATTCAGCTGATTGCTTTTTTCAAACACTCGTATATGGGAAATATAGCTTTTATGCCTACAGGAAGGTAGGCAGATTGCGCGATGCCAGTAAATTGGTAGATGATACAAGATACTATATCTTCAATAATGATCAGTACGAAAAGACTAAACTAAGAACACGTGATCTTCTGAATGTTTCTTTCATTGATAAAACGAGAATGAAATCTATTATAAAATCAAATAAAATCAGGCTTAGAGATAATGAACAGGAATTTATCAGGGCAATAAGTATTTATAATAAATAGATACTATAATAAATAAGGGAACCATATAAGAACCAATCGGTTGTGCTTATAGATATTCAAGAGAATTTCAGTATTTGTTAATCCTTTTTTTTAAACATGTGCACATTAAAGATATTATTGAATATTCTTCTTCTTGATTTCAATCCATTTTGTATCTATTGCCAGAGGACATGGATCCCCCTTAAACAATTCAGCGGCCTTTTTATCTCCTTTTGTGATCCAGTTTAACCAGGCAACTCCTACCGGGCCAAATGCTCCGCCATTAGTATGAAAATAGGTTCCTCCGTGAGAATCACCGGGTATTTCTCTGACAGCATAAAATACAGGGACATTTTGAAGGTCATTGAAATCATCAAGTGCTCTCTGGCGTGCCATATCTGTATCACCAACAAAATAGGCAATTGGAATGTTAAGTGATAATAATATTTTTTTTAAATCCCTGTTACCCATCAGATCCGAAGTTGTATTCAGGCGTTTTGTGTTATCTGTGGGTCCTACATTGCCCATAAGCAAAGAACTGCTGTTCCAAAAAACCAGGGTTGTGACTCTTGGATCATCAGCAATGCGGAGTGCCTGAATTCCTCCGCAGGACTGTCCATAAAGTGCAACTTTGGATATATCTACTTTGCCAAAGAACTTGCTGCCCTTACGACTGTTTTCAGAAAAAATCCAGTTCAGGGCAGTTAAATAATCATCGGCTGTATTAATCCAGGGTCGCGGGAATTGACCGTTTCCAATAGGTTTGCCAATAGCAAAAACGATATACCCATGAGAAGCAATCTCTGTCCAGAATGGTCTGTAGAAATCACCGTCAGTATTACATCCGGGACCCGACATTATAACGATTGGCAAATGATCTTTTTTGGGAAAACTTTTCAGATCTTCAGGTCTGTAAATAGTGTGATCAGGCAAAGTTTCATCAACTTCCATTATAACTTTATATGATCCTGTAGGATTCTCATAGTCTGTTGGTTTTGGTCTTGGTGGTGGTTGGAAGTTGGGATTTGGTTGTGGAGTGCGATTCTGTGCATTATTAGCTGAACTTCCCAACGCTTTCTTTATGGCTGCCTCAGCAAGAGGCGCCATGACTTCATATCCTGCCTTATTTGGATGTATTCCATCATTTGTATATTCCTCTTTCAGTCCGTTTTTTTCATTAGCCAGACTTGGGAAATAATCAAGATAAATACATTGATTCTCGCTTGCATACTTCTTAAGCCAGACATTCAGCAGCAAGACTCTTTCAGCAGGGTGAAGATCCGGACGCACATAGATAGAATCACATGGCAGTACGGAAGAAAGTACAACCTGAATATTGCTTGCTTTGGCAAGTTCTACCATTGACCGGATGTTATCTTCAATCATCTCAAGGGTTGATGGGCCG
>CAZHRV010000165.1:0-5089 GCA_964535035.1 uncultured Rikenellaceae bacterium | reverse complement strand
TGACGGCGTTGGTGTTTATATAAGCAACCGGATAAAGAACAGAGACAATATTACATCACTGACAGTTGAAACGAGCATAGAAAATTATATCGGTAAAATAAACAGTCTTAAGCCTGATTTATTGGTACTCCTGGATTGTATGGAACTGCAATCTGATCCGGGTGCATTTAAATTACTGGAATTAAATCAGATACAGGATATAACATTTAATACTCACAACATTTCTTTAAACAGGCTGTCAGATTTCTTCACTATGCCCGTATATGTCTTAGGCATTCAACCTGAAAAAGTTGATTTCGGGGAAAATATTTCATATCTTGTAATAAATATTGCTGATAAAATTATTAATGAAATAAATTTGTAGGAGGCGTATTATGGCTGTAGAATATCTTTGTAAAGTATGCAAGGGGCATCTTAATGTAAAGACTTCCATTATCCTTTCTGCCACGAATATTCATGACCGTATGCAGAGAGGACTGGTCTACCTGAATCCCGAGCTAGGTGACTATACTTCTACTACGCATCCGTCATTTGAGATCAAGGAAGGGGAAGAATATATTTATAACTGCCCTATCTGCGGCGCTCAGCTTAACAGTATGAAGTATCTTCACCTTGTCAGGATACTCATGAAAGATGAAGAGGGTAAGGAATTCAATATCTACTTCTCAGGAATCGCGGGTGAAAAGTGTACTTATAAGATAAGGGGAAGCACAGTTGAACAAAAGTCCGGACCTGATGTCAAGATCTATGACAAATACTTTGAAGTTCCTGAGGAGGACAGGAAATACCTCTGATTTTATGAGCAAAGACGTAAATAAACTGGCAGCTGATAATATACGTATCCTGGCGATGTCGATGGTAGAAAGAGCTAAATCAGGTCATCCGGGTGGTGCAATGGGTGGCGCTGATTTTATTCATATTCTCTTTTCCGAGTTCCTGAACTTTGATCCTGCCAATCCAAAATGGATCAACCGTGACAGGTTCTTCCTGGATCCGGGACACATGTCGCCTATGCTTTATTCGGTATTGACATTGACAGGTCATTTCAAAATTGAGGAATTAATGCTGTTCCGTCAATGGGGAAGTACTACTCCGGGACATCCTGAACTTAATGTGACAAGAGGCATAGAGAATACCTCTGGTCCTCTTGGACAAGGTCATGTTATTGCTGTAGGATCAGCCATAGCCGAGAGATTCCTTACCACCCGATTCGGTGAGCTGTTCAAACATAAAACATATACATTAATCTCAGATGGCGGAATACAGGAAGAGATATCACAGGGGGCAGGACGGCTTGCAGGTTTCCTGGGACTTAATAATCTGATAATGTTCTATGATTCGAATGATATACAGCTCTCTACTGAAACCAAAGCGGTTACATCCGAGGATACTGCAATGAAGTATCGCTCCTGGGGTTGGGATGTAATCACAATTAATGGAAATGACCAGGACCAGATCAGGGAAGCACTGACAGAAGCCACTCAATCAACGGAGAAACCTGTTTTGATTATCGGTAAAACAATAATGGGTAAAGGTCTGGTTGACAATGATGGGAAAAGCTTTGAAGGTAAGACTTCCACACATGGTATGCCTGTTAGTGAAGCCGGCGGATCATATGAAAAGTCCCTGGAAAATCTTGGAGGTGATATTTCAGATCCTTTCAGGATTTTCGATGAGGTTAAAGATTTATACAGTAAAATTCTGAACACAAAGCGCCGGCAGGCTGCCGAATGGAAAAACAGGAAAGCCGGGTGGGCCGCCGAAAACAGTGCCCTCGATCAGAAACTGTATCTTTACTATTCGGGCGACATCCCCGAAATAGATTATAAAGCCATCCCGCAGAAAGAGGGAATTGCCACAAGGGCTGCATCATCGGCAGTACTCAGCACGCTGGCCCGGAAGATCGAAAATATGATAGTCGCGTCTGCTGATCTATCCAACTCTGATAAAACAGACGGATTCCTGAAAAACACAAAACCTTTTACCAGGGGAGATTTCACCGGTTCGTTCCTCCAGGCCGGAGTTTCAGAACTGACAATGGCAGCCATCATGAATGGCATGGCTCTTCACGGAGGTGTAATTCCGGCATGCGGAACATTCTTTGTTTTCTCCGATTACATGAAACCGGCTTTACGGCTGGCCTGCCTCATGGGTCTGCCTGTAAAATATATATGGACACATGATGCATTCCGTGTTGGCGAAGATGGCCCTACCCACCAGCCTGTTGAACAGGAAGCACAGATAAGACTTATGGAACATCTTAAAAACCATCATGGGGAAAACAGCATGCTTGTACTCCGGCCTGCTGATGCAGCCGAAACAACCGTTGCCTGGCAGATGGCACTCGAAAATAAGAATACTCCGACAGCTCTTATCCTGTCACGACAGAATATCAAAGATCTTCCCTCCGGCACAAATGATAGATATAACGATGCCCTGCAGGCACGGAACGGGGCCTATATTATACAGGATAGTAACGGCGGGCCCGATATTATACTTGTAGCAAGCGGATCCGAGGTGTCTACACTTGTGGAAGGAGCAGCACTTCTTACACAGGAAAATATCAAGGTTAGAATAGTATCTGTACCGTCCGAAGGACTTTTCAGAAGCCAGTCTGAAGGATACAGAAAGTCAATTATCCCGGATGATGTTCCGGTTTTCGGGCTAACAGCCGGATTACCTGTAACATTACAGGGGATGGTAGGACCAAAAGGTCATATATGGGGAGTTAACAGTTTCGGATATTCGGCTCCCTATAAAGTGCTTGATGAGAAACTGGGATTTACTGCTGAGAATGTTTACCATCAGGTAATTGATTACCTGGCTCACTATAAAAAGTAAACATTATGATCATTCGTTGACCCTGCTTCGGCGGGGTCTTATTTACAGAACTATGTATTCCACCATTTTTTCCAGAAGTAATTTCTTATTTATAGGTTTAACGAGATAATAATCGCATCCTGCCTCTGTAATCCTGTTCTCGTCACCTGGCATAGCATATGCCGTAATTGCTATAATAGGGATATTCCGGTTAATGGCCTTAATCTGTCGTGTTGCTTCAAGACCATCCATCACGGGCATTTTAATATCCATAAGCACCAAACCGATATCCGGATTTTCTTCGAATTTATCTATTGCCTCTCTGCCGTTTGAGGCATGAATGATATCTGCAGATGTATTTTGCTTGAGAAGAGCCTTAAGATAGAAGAAGTTGATTTCGTCATCTTCAGCAACCAGAATAGATTTAATAACTTTATTTTTATTTTGAGAATCTTCCCTGATAACAAAATGATCGATCTTATTTTCTTTTATTATTGGAATAGTAAAGAAAAAATCTGATCCCTTACCTTTTTCTGACTCTACCCATATCTTCCCACCAAGCAGTTCAACCAGACCCTTTGAAATAGACAGGCCAAGGCCGCTTCCTTCGGTAATCTTTATAGGTCCGCGATCTTCTTTGATAAATTCTACAAACACGTCTTTCAATGATTCTTTATCTATTCCAATACCGGTATCTTTCACAAAAAACTCAAGTTCATTTTTCCCGATTGTATACCCATATTGAATACTCCCCTCCTCAGTAAACTTTATTGCGTTACTCAGCAGATGAGACACTACTTTACTTAAAATCTCAGGATCTGAGTTGATTGATAATTCGTCGGAATGTTCTGGTAATTTCAATAATAATTCAAATTTCCTGCCTGAACATTCTGACAGATAATTCTTTAAAAGATCTCTCATAATCTTTTCAGGCATAAAATCTTTTTTATTAACAACCATAGTACCCGATGTGATTAGTGAAATATCCATATAGTTAGTTATGGTATTCAACAGGCGGTCGCTGCTTTCAAAAAGCATTGAAAGGGACATTTTTTTTTCTTCTTCAGACAGGTCAGCCTGAGACATTATGTCGGCAAAACCAAGTATACCGTTGAGAGGCGTACGAACCTCATGGGAGATATTGTTCAGGAATGTAGTTTTTAGTCCATCGCTGGCTTCTGCTTTTTCTTTTGCAAATAAAAGTGCATCAGAAGCATTTTTACGGTCGGTAATGTCGTGCATGCTCCCTATGATTTTATCGGGACGTCCCTGAGCATCGAAACAGATCCTTGATGAAGCAGAACAGGGAATAGTTGAACCATCGCGGTTTTTGAGAATTACTTCGTAATCCGAGATAGACCCGCGTTCCTGTATAACAGTCATCATAGTTACACCCTCCACCGGATCATTAACAAAATCCAATATCGATTTCCCGATCACCTCCTCCCTCTTGTACTGACCTTTCGACAGAAGCTCAACTGAAGGACTGACCTCAACTATTATTCCATCAATTGAAGCCTCATAGAACATATCCTGAACATTCTCAAAAATAGTGCGGTATTTTTCTTCGCTTTCCCGAATAGCCTCTTCTGCCTTCTTGCGTTCGGTGATGTCCTGGTTTACTCCAAAAGTTCTTACAGTTTTTCCCATTTTATCTTTTTCGACGAAAATCCGGACACTAATATAACCTGTCTCCCCGTCAGCGTAAATTATTCGGTGCTCCAGTTGCCGGTTGAAATTCGGATCATCAGTTTCAAGAGACGCTCTGATTTCTGTTCTAATAACATCTCTATCTTCCGGATGGATAAAGCGTTCTGCATAATCTGCAGGTTTCATTGTATATCCACCAACCTGTTCAACGGTAGTCCGGAAAATTGCATAAAATAAATCATTAAAAATAAAGGTATCATTCTCAATATCATGTTCCCATGAGCCAAGGTGTGCTATCGTGTGTGCATTTATAAGCTGGGCCTGGTTCTTTTTCAGTTCCTCATCCGCAAGCTTGCGTTCAGTGATATCTCTTGCAATACCCTGAAATCCGACTATTTCTTTTCCCTTATAATATGGTACGGATATAATTTCCACGGAGCGTACAATTCCATCTTTCCCTACTACTTCATATTCAGCATATGTATTTGTGCTTTCTCCGTTGAGGATAGCCATTAATCTCTGCTTATGAAGAGAATGATATTTTTCAGGTACGATATCCAGCATCTTCATTGACAGCAGTTCTTCTTCAGTGTATTTGAGACCATCACAAATAGTCTTA
>CAZHRV010000164.1:0-13550 GCA_964535035.1 uncultured Rikenellaceae bacterium | reverse complement strand
CCGTCAAAAGGTTTGAGAAAGCCTCCCGTAGAAACTGAGCTTTCAAGGGTCCTCACGACAGTGGTTCCTACAGCGCATACTCTGTTTTTATTTTCTCTTGCCCTGTTGACAATTTCTGATGCCTCTTCAGTGATACTGATCCTTTCCGAGTCGACTTTATGTTTTGTAAGGTCCTCAACATCAACGCTTCTGAAGTTACCAAGTCCGACATGTAATGTTATCTCTGCAAACTCAACACCAATTATCTCAAGTTTCTTCAGGAGCTCTCTGCTGAAATGCAGTCCTGCTGTGGGAGCTGCGACAGCACCTTCATATTTCGCAAAAATTGTCTGGTATCTCTCATTATCCTCAGGTTCCACAGGTCTGTTGATGAATTTCGGCAGCGGTGTCTCACCAAGGCTGTACAGGGTCTGTTTGAATTCCTCATAAGTGCCGTCAAAAAGAAACCTCAGCGTTCTGCCTCTTGATGTTGTATTATCAATCACTTCAGCCACAAGCATGTCATCCTCCCCAAAATAGAGCTTATTTCCTATCCTGATCTTCCTGGCCGGATCAACAAGCACATCCCACAGACGCTGTTCCGTGTTTAGTTCGCGTAACAGGAAAACCTCAATCTCAGCTCCCGTCTTCTCCTTGTTTCCATACAACCTTGCCGGAAATACTTTTGTGTTGTTGAAGACCAGAACATCTTTCTCAATGAAATAATCAATTATATTTTTGAAGACCTTGTGCTCATATTTTCCTGTCTTCCTGTCAACAACAAACAATCTTGACTCATCCCTGTTTTGCGATGGATAAAGAGCAATCAGCTCCTGGGGCAGATTGTACCTGAATTGAGATAGTTTCATAGCTGGTTATAAATTTCGAGTTCCTTTATACGTAAAATTTCCCGTTTTGTTTCATTTGCACCAGAAATTGTTCAAATCTTTCTATACTCCAGGCATTTTCAAGTCTGTATGATCCTATTGCTGTCCTGGAAAGTCCCGACAGGTAACAGCCGCTTTTTAGTGCAACACCAAGATCCCTGGCAAATGATCTTATATATGTTCCCTTGCTGCAAAACAGTCTGATCCTCGATTCGGGGATTCCAAAATCAAGAAGCTCCAGCTTCCGGTAAAAAATAGTCACGGGTTCCAGCTTCCTGGTTATTCCTTTTCTTGCAATCTCATAAGCTCTCTTACCGTTAATGAATTTTGCTGAATGAAGAGGTGGTTCCTGCTTCTGCCCGCCAATGAAATCATTTAAACAGTTATTAATCATTTCAGGTGTGATATGATCTGTCGGGTAATGTCCGTCAGTTTCTGTTTCCAGGTCAAACGATGGAGTTGTCTCTCCAAAATGGAGTGTGGCAACATATTCTTTGTCATGATCCTGAAATTCAATTATCCGTTTTGTGGCTTTCCCCGTGCATAGTATCATCAGTCCGGTGGCAAGAGGATCAAGGGTACCGGCATGCCCCACTTTGATCTTTTTAATACCGAATGTGCTTCTGATCATTATCCTTACCTTGTTTACAAGGTCGAAGGAGGTCCAGTAAAGAGGTTTATCAAATAAGAGCACCTGCCCCTCTTCAAATATGTTGCTCTTCTCATCTTCCATGTTAACCCAGTAATACAGACAGCAAGCCTGTAATTACACAATATATTGAAAACCAGATCAGTTTACTGCGTTTCACCAGTTCTACCATCCATCTGCAGGCAAGGTAGCCTGAAAAAAAGGCTGCAAAAAATCCGATCAATATTATGCCAGCTCCTGAACTGCCACTACTTATCTCTCCCGTAAGTATCTCCAGCAGGTTTGCAGCTATGACGGGTACCAGTACCATAAGAAAAGAGAACTTTGCTATCTTATCTTTACTGTTTCCAATCATTAGTCCGGTGGCGATGGTGGCTCCCGACCTTGAGATCCCCGGAATAACCGCAAAAGCCTGCGCAATACCAATAATAAAGGCATCGAGGTAAGTAATTGTCCTGTCCCTCTTCCTGATGAAATGAGCACCGGCCAGCAACAGAGAAGTGATCAGAAGCATGAATCCGACAAATACCATGTTACCATTGAACATTCTTTCAATAGGGTCCTTTAGCAACAGTCCTGCAATACCTACCGGGATCATTGAAACAATGATCTTAAGAACATAAGAGGTCTCATCATTCATTCTGAATTTCAGTGTTCCCTTTGCAAGTGTCACTATCTCTTTCCAGAAAACCACAATAGTGCTCAGTACAGTTGCCCCGTGAACAGCCACTGTAAAATAAAAGCTTGCTTCAGGATTAACTCCGAAGAGTGATTTGGCTATCTCAAGATGTCCCGAACTGCTAACGGGCAAAAATTCCGTAAGGCCCTGGATCAGGCCAAGGATCATTGCTTCAAACCAGCTCATATTTAAAATTGATGTTAAATAATGAAATTATGTTAAGTTGGCAATTGGCAAAAGGCAGTTGGCAATGCAGTTGGCAAAAGGCGGTTGGTAACGGTACCGATTATTGCCAACTGCAAACTGCCAATTGCTTGCTTTTATTTTGGTTCCTCGTTCTCCTTTGGTTTTTTCATAATGGCCCAGATTTCAAAAATGAATCCTGCCAGGATGACAATCGGAGCAAGAGTTATCCTTCTGAAGCTGAATATATCGTAACTGAATTCGTTGGGATCCTTCGTTCTTCCGCCCAGCATCAGCAAAAAGCCAATAACTATAATGGCAAATCCTATTGCCAGCAGTTTATAATTTTCGCGTCCCAGGGCAAAATACAATTTTTCTTTTTTCTCATTTTTTGTTGCCATGTTATTTCAATAATATAGTTTATCCTCAGAAATATCAAGATATCTGTTCACCGAAAAAAATGTTGAGACCATATTAATCAGTATCCCGATTATTATTACCCCACCGCCAAGGAGTACAAGGAGCATCGCGCTTTCAACTGTGAACATAACAAAGAATTCCCGTTCAACCAGGTAAAGCAGGATCATCAGAAGGGTCATGGCAATGAGTGCTGCCAGGAACCCGTGAAATGCACTCTGTATAATAAAGGGTTTTCGTATAAATGATCTTGTTGCACCCACAAGCTGCATTGTTCTTATTATAAATCTCCTTGAATAAACCGCCAGTCGTATGGTATTATTGATGATTGTAAGTGCAATAAGAAAGAGAAAAACGCTGATTACAAGCAGAAAAATACTTATTTTCCTGATATTTTCATTGATAAGGAACAGAAGTGACTCCTGATAATAGACCTCTTTCACAAAAGGGTATTCAAGAATATATTTTTCAATTTTTGTTACACTGTCAGGACTTGTATAATTTGAAATAAGGTACACATCGATTGATGACGGCAGAGGATTATCCCCGAGGAAACTTATAAAGTCCTCCCCCAGATCTTCCTTCATATTGGCAGCTGCCATATCCTTTGAGACATACTCCGTTGATTTCACATAATACTTGGCATCAAGGTCTTT
Source organism: uncultured Rikenellaceae bacterium (assembly GCA_964535035.1). Lineage (GTDB taxonomy): Bacteria > Bacteroidota > Bacteroidia > Bacteroidales > VadinHA17 > LD21. Next base: position 10,100 of record CAZHRV010000164.1, on the reverse strand, counting down.
TTGCAGCATCCGGATATCTGCCTCCTTTGCATCATCATCCAGTATCACCGAAAATGAAAGACTCTCACGGAAGTAGTCTGACAGCTCCTTTGCATTTATCAGTACAAGTCCAAGTATACCAAGAAGAAACAGAACGAGTGAAACGCTTACAACGAGTGTAACATAAGAGCTCCTCAGCTTTGTCTTTGATGTTCCGGTCTCTGGTTTTTTCATTCTTTTATCTTAACCACTGAGTACCACGGAGTTACACTGTTTTAATGTACTCTTTTAATTTCTCTCTCCTTTTCTCCCATTCACCCCTTCTCCTCTTCTTTTTCTTGTATCTTTTGTCTTTTGCCTTATTCCACCACCGTCATCCAGCCAAACTCATCATCTTCATCACCGTTCTGGATAGCCACCAGTTTATCGTATAGCTTCATTGTCAGCGGACCCGGGTTGCCGTCCTTGCAGTATTCGTATATAATGTTATTGTCAGGATCCACGATCTTGCCTATCGGACTTATTACTGCTGCCGTGCCGCATGCTCCGGCTTCGGTAAATGCTGCAAGTTCTTCAACCGGAACCGGGCGTCTTTCCGTTCTTAAACCGATAGTCCCGGCAATATCAATCAGGCTCTTGTTTGTTATGGAATTCAGAATAGATTCCGATTTAGGAGTTATGTATGTGTTGTCTTTTATTCCATAGAAATTAGCCGGGCCGCATTCGTCGATATATTTTTTCTCTTTGGCATCAAGAAATATAGTACTAGCATAACCACCTGCCTTTGCTGCCACGAGCGCTCTGAGGCTCGCTGCATAATTTCCTCCTACCTTAAAAATACCCGTTCCAAGAGGCGCAGCTCTATCTACATCCCTGCATATCAGCATGTTAACCGGTTTTATCCCCTCCTTGAAATAGGGCCCGACCGGAGTTACAAATACAAGGAACGTATATTCAGAAGTCGGGTTAACACCTACCTCAGGTCCGCTGCCATACAACAGAGGCCTGATATAGAGGGTCGCTCCCGAACCATACGGCGGAACAAATTTTCTGTTCAGCTTTACTGCCTGGAAAATTGCTTCCCTGAAAAGTTCAACCGGCACCGGGGCCATTTCTACTCCTTCTGCAGAAAGGATGAGCCTGTCAGCATTTTCTTTCCAGCGGAACAGCCTGGTCTTCCCGTCTTTGCCCATATAGGCTTTAAGCCCTTCAAATGCTTCCTGCCCGTAATGCAAACCGGTGGCAGCTATGTGGACATCTATATGATCCGAGGTTGATACTTCCGGTTTTCCCCATTTGCCGTCCTTATATTTACACCGGATATTGAAATCGGTCTTTATATAGCCAAATGGTAAATTTTTCCAGTCAAACAGCTCCATAATTAATCTGTTAATATAGGGTGGTAAAAGTACATTTTTAATGTTTATCCTCAAATTTTCCTGACAGAAACCTGATCACCCGGTATTCATCATAAGGCTGGAGATCTGATCTTCAACCGACACGCTTCTTAAAAGCTTTGCTGTGTTTGTAATAAACTCATGGTCTATAAGAAGTTTTCTTTGCAGATCTGTCCATTCCTTAATGTCATGCGGTTTGCCATTTTCCGATTCTTCTTTCAGCAGCTTTTCCGACAGTATAAGAAAATCAACACGCCCAAGGTAATCATATTTTGCATCGTGCAGAATATTGTCGGAATCCGATTTCTGAATGTTATTAAATGAGTTACCGATGATCTTTTTCACCTCATCAATATTCGCCTTGTCAAAACCATATTTGGGCAGTATCTCTTCAACGAGCTGGGATGAAGCCTCCATCGGTTTCTCATAATCGGCAATATAGCCTGTAAAAAGGAACAGTGAAGCAAGTTTCAGGTTTATGAACTCCTCCTCCGGCAGACTTTCTGCAGTAGAAAGAAGTTCGGTATGATTGGTGATGCTCTTTACCAGGGATGAATTGTGGAAATAAAGATCCGGCGGCGCTTCATCATCAAACATCTTGGTTATCAGGTCTTCTATATCCTGCAGCTTTATCATCTGGATCTTCAGGATAAATTTCCTGTTTGGTCTTCCTTCCTCATTTCTCAGTTCAGGGACAATGCCATTAACAAAATACATATCCAGTTCACCTTTGTATTTTACAGGCATCTTGCCCCTGTGTTCGCAGATAAAGAAATCTTTTACAAATTCATAAGTTGTCCCCGATATGTTTATTTTACCGGCCTCCCCTGATGATTCCATCCTGCTGGCAGTATTCACGGTATCGCCCCAGATGTCGTAGGATAATTTCTTATGTCCAACCACACCGGCCACTACTGTTCCGGTATGGATACCTATTCTGATATCCCAGTATTTCATCCCCTTCAACTGTGATGCCTTTTTCAGCTTCTTCATGTAAACCTGCATCTCGATTGCGGCCAGGATAACCTCAACGGGATTTGTGCGGTTTTTCTCCGGAATACCTCCCGCACACATATAAGCATCACCGATGGTTTTTATTTTTTCAATACCCAGGCTCCCGACCACCGAGTCAAAGTTGAAAAAGAATTTATCGAGCTCATCGATCAGAACCTCGGGATTCATCTCCTCTGCAATTTTCGTAAATCCCTGAATATCTGAGAACAGCACGGTAACAAAATTATACTTGATCTTTGTGGCTTTCCCCTTTTCCATTATCTCGCTGGCAGTATTCCTGGGAAGCACATTCGCCAGGAGATTTTCGGTCTTTTCCTTCTCAATTATCAGATCCTCTGTTCTCTTGTTGATGATCTGTTCAAGCATATATTGGGTACGTGCAAACCTCAGGCTCAACTGCCCGTAGAGAGCCCAGATTATCAGCAATGCCAGACCGATGTACAAACCAATGGCCAATGCTGAGAAGTACCACAGGGGAAGTACCCTGAAATTGAGTATTGCAATTTCTCCTGTATTGCCCTCCGCAACCCGGAACCTGACATTCAGCTCATAATTTCCTGCCGGCAGGTTTGTATACTCCTTATAATTGCCCGGGAGCCATACTCCCCATTTTTCATCAAAACCATTAAGAAAAAATGAGTATCCCGCGATATCACGCGAGGATAGTTCGAACAACAGGTCATTATGTCGGTGATCAAAAATCAGAGGTTCTGTAAAAGAGAGATCCCTGGTCCCTGACAGATCATTGAGAATGATTATAGAATCATTGTTAATTATTATACGTTCAAGGAAAGGTTTTTCATCCCCTGAAAATACAGCATCAACAGAATTCACTCCTATGATCAGCAACAACAGGGCGAAAATTGAGGTCTTAATATTCTTGCACCTGTATAAAACCATAAAATTCCGAAATATTCTATCCAAATGTAGCACTTAATACAGACTGCTCAAAAGGAAAGATCATTTTTAAGTATTTTTACGCGCAAAAGAAACGTGAAGATTATGCAGATAGTATTTGCCACAAATAATGAAAACAAGTTAAGGGAGATCCGGAATATCCTTGGTAACAGCTTCAGCCTGTTAAGCCTGGGTGATCTGAATATCAGGGATGATATTCCTGAAAATGAGATGACTCTTGAAGGCAATGCACTCCGGAAAGCCCGTTATATTCACCGGCTCCTGAGTATGAATGTCTTTGCCGACGATACCGGTCTTGAAATAGAGGCCTTGAACGGATTGCCCGGAGTTAACTCGGCCCGGTTTGCAGGGGAGAGTAAGAATTCTGAAGCAAATATTGACAAAGCTCTCCAAATGATGGGTACCACATCCAACCGAATGGCAAGGTTCAGGACAGTAATTGCCCTGATTCTGGATGACAGGGAATATCTTTTTGAGGGGATTATCAAGGGAAAGATCATTAGTGAAAGAAGGGGAAAAGAGGGATTCGGTTATGATCCGGTTTTTGTCCCTCAGGGCCGGGATCTGACTTTTGCCGAGATGTCCCTTACAGAAAAAAACAGGATCTCGCACCGGGCAAAAGCTTTCAGGAAGCTGCGGAATTTTCTTCTTCAATATGATAATCCGAACAATAAAAGAGGTTGATTAACTGTTTAATTCCCTGATGAGAAGATCGTTGCTTTACATCTGCCTGCTTCTTGCCGCCTGTCATACATGGGGGCAGACTCCAGTCGGAACCTGGACCGATCACCTGGTTTACAGTACAGCTAAAAACCTTGCAGTCGGATCAGAGGAGATTTTTGCCTCCACCGGATCTTCATTATTTGTATATAATAAGGAATATACAGAACTTCGGAAATTGTCGCGCGTAAACGGCCTTTCTGAAACTGCTATAAACACAATCGCCTTTTCAGAAGAAAATGATATTCTTGTTATTGCATACTCAAGCACAAATATTGATATCCTGAAAAACAATACTATTGATAATATACCGGATATCAGCCTGAAATATATTCCGGGGGAAAAGGAGATACACAGGATAAGGATCCGCGGAAAATATGCATACCTGGCATGCAGCTTTGGCATAGTGGTTATTGATCTCATCAAGAAAGAGATTTATGATACCTGGAAACCGGGGAACGGTTCCGACGATCCTGAAATATGGGATATTGCTTTTAGCAGTGATAAGGTATATGCTGCAACGAGTGAAGGAGTATACTCCGGAGACCTGGAAGATCCCGGACTGGCATATTTCGGGAGCTGGTCAATCATAAGCACACTGCCCGAGCCGGAGGGAAAATACTCGGCAGTTGTTTATTCAGGCAACAGGCTCTATGTAAACCATACAGGGAAACTTTTCCCCGGTGATTATATTTATTGTATCGATAATGAAACCACATTGTTTTCATTTGCTCCCGGCCGCTTTAATAGTTCTTTTGATGAGGCATCCGATGGTTTCATTGTCTCCTCCGGGAGTTCCGCAAGGTATTACCATGATGATGGTTCACCGTATTTAACCATTTCATCATACCCGTGGGGAACTCCAAACATTGTACAGTCAGTTGAGGACCACGGCGATATATGGATTGCAGATATCAGCTCAGGGCTTGTAAAATGTGAAAATAATTCAGATTTTTCCATGTTCACTCTCCCGGGACCCTCAACAAACAATGCAGTCGGTGTTACATCATATAACGGAAAAACTATAATCTGCGGAGGCGGAGTTGATGTTCCATGGAACAATCTCTGGAGGCCTTTTCATGTTTCAATATATGAAGACAATACCTGGACACACATAAAAAACAGTACCGTCCGTGACCCCATGAGAGCCTTTATAGACCCTGCAGATGACACTCATTTTTTTATTGCCACATGGGGCGGAGGATTGCTTGAATATAAGGATAATGAACTGATAAACACGTATAATGATTCAAGTTCCCCGTTACAGACGATCATTCCCGGTCACCCCTATGTCAGAATCTGTGGTATGGCAATGGATAGCAAAGGAAATTTGTGGATCACGCAAAGCGAAGTACCCGGATCAGTTAAAGTATTGAAGCCCGACGGAAACTGGATAGTGAACCCTATTACTGCAAATGTGGCAACTATCGGCGATATAATAATCACCCGCAGCGGACATAAGTGGATTGTTCTTCCGAGAGGAAATGGTCTGCTCATTCTTGATGATAATGAGACCCCCGAATATTTTGATGATGACATCTATAAACAGATGTTCGTAACCGAACCTGATGGCAAAGTGATCACATTTGTCTACTGCATTGCCGAGGATCTTGACGGCAATATATGGGTCGGCACCGACCAGGGACCATTGATATATTACAATCCCGGCAGGATATTCGAAGAGGATATCAGGGCATTCCGGATAAAGATACCCCGCGATGATGGCTCAGGATTTGCAGATTATATTCTTGCTACCGAGGCAATTACTACTATTGCTGTCGACGGGGCCAACAGGAAATGGCTCGGCACTCAAAGTTCGGGAGCATACCTGCTTTCCCCTGACGGAACTACCCGTCTGAAAAACTACAATATGCAGAACAGTCCAATACTCTCAGATTTAATCGCCGGTATTTCAGTTGACAATTTAACCGGTGATGTTTGGTTCGCGACATCAGAAGGAGTTATTTCCGTAAGAGGTGATGCCATTGCCGGCAAGGAAGAATTTACGGGAGTATATTCTTTCCCCAATCCGGTAAGGGAAGATTTCACAGGTAATGTCACAATAACCGGACTAATGAAAGATACACAAATTAAAATAACCGATATCAGCGGAAACCTTGTCTATGAAACTCTATCTGACGGGGGCCAGGCCTCCTGGGATCTTAAAAACTATAACGGCCGTCGTGCTGCAACAGGTGTTTATCTGGTTTTTTGCGCCAACAGTGACGGATCGAAATCCTGTATAACCAAGATATTGGTTATTAACTAGTTGTCAGAAGAATAAACCACCCCGTCATGACCCTTCGGGCATGACACCCCCCGCTACAGCGGGGCAGGCTCTCCTTTGAAAAGGAGGGGAAAGTCTAATATTATAAATTTCTCCTCCTTTTTAAAGGAGGAGTACCCCTGACGGTCACCGTCAGGGGGGAGGTGGTTTATTTTTAAAAGAATCCCCGAACTCTATTCCGTAATCAAACTCTGTATCCTCTCGATCTGAAGCTGTTTATTTACCTCCCTGAGGCTTCTTGCCGTCTTGGTAAAATACTGATGTCCTGAAATGAATTTAACCTGTATCTTGTTCCAGTCGTTGAGAGATCCCATCTTACTCTGTGCTTTAAGCTCTTCGAACAGCGTATTTGAAACAGGAATGAAATCACTTCTTCCAAGATAGTCAAGATCAGAATCGCAGATAATTTCCTCAAGAAGGTTTGTCGGCTTTGGCGGTAATTTTGTCGACATGATAATCGAACAGATCTTTTCTATCTGTTCGGGAGAATAGTTGAACTTTGGCAGCATTTCTCTTGCTATCAAAGTCCCGTAATATTCATGATCATCATATGCAACAGTGTGACCTGCATCGTGGAAGAGACCTGCTGTCTTGAGAAGAAGTATCTCCTCGTCTGAACAGCCTTCAGCCCAGCCTATAAGCTCCACCTCGGTAACCACGTCGACAGTATGCTTAACATTATGATAAAACAGATATTCAGGCAGTTCTTTTTCCAGCTTGTCAAGGATTATTTCCTGGATATCAGTAAATTGTATCAGTCCGAATTTGATTCTGAAGGCTTCATTAGGAAGAACCCCTTCCCCATCAAGGGAGAATTCAGGTTTAAGGCCTTTTACCCTGTACATTTGCAGGTCACCCTTATATTTCACCGGAAGTTTACCAAAGTATTCACAGTCAAAAAACTCTTTTACAAGCTCATAGGTCATCACTGAAAAAAGTATCGCCCCGTTTTCCGAAACTGCCTCAACACGGCTTGCTGTATTGACAGTATCGCCTTTGATGTCATAATTGATCTTCTTTTTCCCGCTTATTGAGGCGGTGACCGGACCTGTGTGGATCCCGATCTTAAGATCCCAGATCCTGTTGTCGGCATCTCTCTTTTTAACCTCGAAATTTTTAAGGAAATCCCTCATTTCCAGGGCAGCCATAACAACATCAATAGGGTTAGTGATGTTTTTTACCGGGATCCCGCCGGCACACATGAAAGTATCGCCGATGGTTTTTATTTTTTCAATTTTATACCTTGCTGCTATCTCATCAAATTCGTAAAGGATCTCATCAAGCTCATCCATGACGGATGATGAATCCATGCCTTCCACCAGCTTCGAGAAACCACGTATATCGGAAAAAAGTACGGTCGTCATATTGAACTTCAGCGACTTCTCCTTCTTATCCCCTTCAGTAATCTCCTTCAGACTTTCGGGAGATACTTTTTCATAGAGGGCCTTTATCTTTTCGTAATCCCTTGTAAGTTTCTCATTCTGCTTCTCCAGCTTCTTGATATGTTCCTCAAGCTCCTGGTTTTGCTTGGCAAGCTTAGCAATCCTTTTTACAAGTTCCTCATTGTTCGCTGAAACCATATCCGAAATGTTGAACAGTAAATATAATAAATTCATTTTATACCTGCTTAAATTCTTGTGCGGCAAGGTAATTTCTTGATTTCTTTAGACATCTTAAACTGGTCCATAAACAAACAGATTGAAAAACCATCATGATAAGTGAATTATATTATATTTTAAAATATATATTTGATTATTGATCTGTAATATATGATTGTAAAGACAAGGGGAATAGTCCTGCACCAGTTGAAATACAACGATTCGGGTATAGTAGTTCAGCTTTATACCCGGAAATTCGGAAGACTCTCTTTCCTTATCAGGGGAATGGGAAGCAGGAATACCGGCAAACATAATGTTCTGTTCCAGCCATTGTTCATACTTGACCTTGAAATTTATTACAAGGAATCAAGGGAAATGCAGCTGATAAAAGAGTTTTCAGGTTCTTATTCACCTGCCGATATCTTTTCAGATATCAAAAAAACAAGTGTGGCAATTTTCCTTGGTGAAGTTCTGACTTCAATATTGAGGCAAGAGTCACCTGATGAAGAGCTTTTCGGATTCATCGAGGATTCAATAATATATTTCGATAAGCGCAGAGATAATTTCGCCAATTTCCACATCGCATTCCTTGCGGGGCTAAGCAGTTACCTGGGTTTTGAACCAGGTTCCAGATCAACCAGGAACGATTTGTTCTTCGATATGATCAATGGAGTTTTTGTCACCGTTCCGCCTCTTCATGATAACTATACAAATCCGGCAATATCGGATATCCTTGCAGCTTTTTTTTCAACATCATATGATAAAAGCATGAAAATATCACTTTCGGGGGCACAGAGAAACGAAGTTCTTGAAGTTCTGCTCAGGTACTATTCAATACATCTGCCGGGACTGAAAAAGATCAGGTCGCTCGAAATTCTGAAAGAAGTTTTCGAATAATTTCTCTTGAAATTATTTATCTTTAAAGCTAAATATTTTCTTAAATGCCAATCATTACTTCTATTGTTAACCGTTTTAATATCAATCGTATAAACCAGATTGAGCATTTTAAGAAATTCCCCGTCAGGGTGCAGAAGGAGACCCTTGACAGATTGCTGATGATGGCATCTCTGACCGAATGGGGTAAAAAATATAAATATTGTTCCATATCTTCAATAAAAGAGTATCAGTCGCGTGTACCTGTTCAGACATATGATGAACTTATCCCTTTTGTCGAAAGGCTGGGGCAGGACGAATCAGATCTTTTGTGGCCGGGAAAAATAAGGTGGTTTGCAAAATCATCCGGAACAACTTCTGCAAAAAGCAAATTCATCCCCATGACTAAAGAGGCTCTTGAAGAGTGTCATTACAGGGCCGGAAAAGACGTTCTTGCCATTTATGCTGTAAACAATCCTTCTGCCCGGATTTTTTCCGGGAAAGCTCTTACTCTTGGCGGCAGCCACAGGATTGACCTGTTTAGCAATAAATCCCTGAGCGGTGACCTCTCAGCCATACTCATCGAAAATGCCCCGTCATGGGTTGAACTGATCAGGGTTCCGAGGCAAAAGATTGCTCTCATTGAAGATTTTGAAAAGAAACTCGAACAGATCACAAAAACAACTGTAAAAGAAAATGTTACAAGTCTTTCCGGCGTTCCTTCATGGTACCTTACCCTGATAAAATATGTTCTTGCCTATACCGGTAAATCAAATCTTCTTGAGGTGTGGCCGAATCTTGAGGTTTTCTTCCACGGAGGTATAAGCTTCACACCTTATCGTGAGCTTTATAAGAAGCTTATCCCGGGCGGTCAGATGCATTATATGGAAATATACAATGCCTCTGAAGGATTTTTCGGTATTCAGGATGATCTTTCAGTGACCGACATGCTTCTGATGCTCGATTACGGGATCTTTTATGAATTTATTCCTGCCGATAAAGTAAATGACAGTAATGCTCCTGCATACACAATCGGTGAAGTGGAAAAAGATGTGAATTATGCTATTGTCATATCTACCAACGGCGGCCTTTGGAGATATATAATCGGCGATACTATTGTATTTACCTGTCTCGATCCATACAGGTTCAGGATCTCCGGAAGAACAAAACATTTTATAAATGCATTTGGAGAGGAGGTTATCATTGATAATGCCGACAAGGCTCTTGAGGCAGCATGTAAAGCCACAGGTGCAATAATATCGGAATATACTGCCGGCCCAGTATTCATGGATACAGTCTCAAAAGGCTCTCATG
>CAZHRV010000163.1:0-7609 GCA_964535035.1 uncultured Rikenellaceae bacterium | reverse complement strand
GTATTGTTCCTGGCCTACGTTGCCCTTACTTATGCGGTAAAACTGATACAGTTTCCTCTTCTCGGAAAGAGCGATACAGCCTGGACAATCATACTGGTTGCTATCTACCTGATCATTGCTTTCCTGCCGATGATGCTTAATTACCAGTTTGTTTTCTTTTCTGATGAGGGAGAGAATCTGGTGTTCAGATATTTTACAGCCGGTATCGTGGGGGGAAAAAAGAACTCAGTCGAAATCAAGAAGAGAGCATTTAAAGGTTATAAAACCGAATCGAAATATTTCGGCCTCGTACGCAGCATCATTCTTTTTCAACAGATAGGTGAGGGAATAGCCAAGTATCCTCCTGTCTATATAAGTGCGCTGAACAGTGATCAACGAGCCAAATTATTTGCTTCACTCAACAAGTATGTTCCTGAAGCATGAGTTATACACGGGAATAATATGAAATAAATCATTTTAATGAATAAAGTAGAGATGATCTTTGATGAAATAATATCGACAGAGTAAAAAGTTGGCAATTTACAACACCAGTTACATGTACTTAATTTTGCTTACACAATAAATTGAATTAATAACCTATAAGACAATAATATTATGAACGTAGATAAAATAATGAACAACCTCGAGAAAAAGCATCCTGGAGAGGTTGAATATTTGCAGGCTGTCAGGGAAGTACTTGAATCCATAGAGGAAGTATATAATGAAAATCCCCAGTTTGAGTCTGCCAACATTATTGAAAGGATTGTTGAACCTGATCGTATATTTACCTTTAAAGTTCCCTGGATTGACGATGAGGGAAATGTCAGGTTGAACCTTGGATACAGGATACAGTTCAACAATGCTATTGGCCCTTACAAAGGGGGACTTCGTTTTCACCCAAGTGTAAACCTGTCTATACTCAAGTTCCTTGGTTTTGAACAGACCTTTAAGAATGCACTTACCACTCTTCCAATGGGAGGAGGAAAAGGAGGATCTGACTTTGACCCTAAAGGAAAATCTGCGAGTGAGGTAATGCGCTTCTGCCAGTCTTTCATGCTCGAACTCTGGAAATATATAGGGCCGGAAACTGATGTGCCGGCCGGTGATATAGGTGTGGGTGGACGTGAAATAGGATACTTGTATGGCATGTATAAGAAACTTAAGGGAGATCATACCGGAGTTCTTACCGGCAAGGGGACAAACTGGGGCGGATCACTTATCAGACCCGAAGCAACCGGTTTTGGCGGAATATATTTTGCACAGGAAATGCTCGCAACTAAAAACGAATCATTCAATGGCAAGACTGTTTCAATATCAGGTTTCGGTAATGTTGCCTGGGGTGCTGCGCTCAAGGTAACCGAACTTGGAGGTAAAGTTGTTACGATCTCAGGACCAGACGGTTATGTCTATGATGCGGAGGGAATCTCAGGCGGTAAAATTGAATATATGCTTGAGCTGCGTGCATCCAACCAGGATATCGTCAAGCCATATTCCTACGCATTTGAAGGAGTTGAATTCCACGAGGGAAAAAGGCCATGGGGGAAAAAAGTCGATATCGCCCTGCCATGTGCAATCCAGAACGAACTAAACGGCGAAGATGCAGCCGCTCTTATCAATAATGGAGTCATACTGGTAGCTGAAATATCAAATATGGGGTGTACGCCTGAAGCAGTTGAGGCATTTCATAAAAACAAAGTGCTTTTCGCACCGGGGAAAGCAGTAAATGCCGGAGGTGTTTCCACTTCAGGGCTTGAGATGACACAGAATGCCATGAAGTTGAAATGGAACAGGCAGGAGGTTGACAAAAGGCTTCATGAGATTATGAGTAATATTCATGAACAGTGTGTTAAGTACGGCAAACAGGAAGATGGATATGTAGATTATGTGAAAGGAGCAAATATTGCCGGCTTCCTTAAAGTAGCTAATTCAATGCTCGATATGGGGGTTGTGTAGAATATTACATGTACTCACCCCCTTGTATTCCCCCTCTCGGCTTGCGCAAAGAGGGGGAACCTATTTATTATCAGTGGATAAAGCCCCCTTCCTTGCTAAAGCAGGGAAGGGGGTTTGGGGGATGGGTATATGTGATTTTTTTTTTATATTTACATGTCTCAATTCTTTGTGCTATGCCGGAAGAAATATTACTGAAGCATAAAATTGCTTTAGGTCTTATACCACGTATCGGTGATATAAATGCCAGGAAACTAGTATCCCATTTCGGCAGCGTGGCGAACATATTTAATGAATCATACAGGAATCTCACAAGGATACCCGGTATAGGCTCAGGCCTTGCAAAATATATCAGCGATCGTTCATATCTTGAAACTGCTGAAAAAGAGGCTGAATATGTCACGAGAAATAATATCAGGACCTTTTTTTATCTCGATAATGATTATCCTTTCCGGCTGCGACAGTGTGACGATTCTCCGGTTGTCTTCTTTTTTAAAGGTAACTGCGACCTTAATGCAGCCAAGATACTTAGTGTTGTCGGTACACGAAGTGCCACAACCAGCGGAAAGGAGATATGTGAAAAGATTATAGCCGGCCTTGCTGCCGGTCATCCCGACCTCATAATTGTAAGCGGACTGGCATACGGTATTGACATAACATCACATAAAGCTGCACTTTCAAACAACCTGCAGACAATAGGTGTACTGGGACATGGTTTTAAAACAATGTACCCGGCTTTACACAGGTCAACAGCGGAAACAATGATTAAAAACGGAGGACTGATAACCGATTTCCTTTCAGATGCATTGCCTGAACGTAATAATTTCATCAAAAGGAACAGGGTCATTGCAGGTTTGTCAGATGCCACGCTGGTTGTCCAGTCAGGATTAAAAGGTGGAGCACTCATCACCGCTGATATTGCTAATTCATATAATCGAGATGTCTTTACGGTTCCGGGAAGACCTGACGATCAATATTCTGCTGGCTGTAACAGCCTGATAAAGAGCAATAAAGCTGCCCTAGTTGAGAATTCAGACGATATCGAATATTTAATGGACTGGCAACCAGAAAAATCCAGGCCGCCGGTTCAGAGGACATTATTTGCAGAGCTGAGCGATACAGAAAAATCAATTTATGAACTTGTTTCCGGGGAGAGTGAATTGACAATTGATACAATATGCAGATCTCTTAACCTGCCGGTTTTTAAATTATCCTCCCTCCTCCTTCAGATGGAATTCAAGGGAGTGATAAAATGCTACCCCGGAAATATCTACAGGATATCTTAGAAAGAAAATACTGATTCCGCTACATTAAAAATTATTTGATGGCAATAAGGAATAAGATATTTATTGTTTTTGTTATTTTTAGCCTCCTATAACATTAATAAAATTCTATACTATGGATCCATTAGTACAACAGTTCATGGCTGCAATAAAGGTAAGAAATCCCGGGGAGAATGAATTTCACCAGGCAGTACAGGAGGTTGCTGAATCACTTATCCCTTTTATTGAGGAACAGCCGAAATATAAATATGCCCGAATTCTTGAAAGAATCGCTGAACCTGAGAGGACGATCATCTTCAGGGTTCCATGGCTTGATGATAAGGGTGAAGTACAGATCAACCGCGGTTACCGGATTGAAATGAACAGTGCAATAGGCCCTTATAAAGGCGGTCTGAGATTCCATCCTACGGTTAACCTGGGCATCCTGAAATTCCTGGCATTTGAACAGGTTTTTAAGAACAGCCTTACAACCTTACCTATGGGCGGTGGAAAAGGAGGCTCGGATTTCGATCCCAAGGGAAAATCCGATAATGAAGTAATGAGGTTCTGCCAGAGCTTCATGTCAGAACTGTTCCGACATATCGGCGCTGATACGGATGTGCCGGCAGGAGATATCGGAGTCGGCGGCAGGGAGATCGGTTTTCTTTTTGGACAGTATAAAAGACTCAAAAATGTATTTTCAGGAGTCCTGACAGGAAAGGGTATTGAATGGGGAGGATCACTGATACGTCCCGAAGCAACAGGATATGGAGCTACATATTTTGCAGAGGAGATGCTTGCGACACGTAGCGACTGTATCAAAGGTAAAACTGTCTGTATCTCGGGATCAGGAAATGTAGCCCAGTATGCAACCGAGAAAGTCACACAACTTGGAGGAAAGGTAGTAACATTATCTGACTCAAACGGATTCATCTTTGATCCGAAAGGTATTGATGCTGAAAAGCTGAAATTCGTAATGGAACTGAAAAATGTTAAACGCGGAAGAATAAAGGAATATACTGATAAATACAACGTTGAATATTTTGAAGACAAAAAACCCTGGATGATCAAGTGTGATATTGCAATGCCGAATGCAACCCAGAATGAAATTAACGAGGAAGAGGCTAAACTTCTGGTTAAGAATGGTTGTATTTGTGTATCGGAAGGTGCAAATATGCCCTCAACCCTGGGAGCTGTCAGAGTATTTCTTAACGCAAAGATCCTTTATGGTCCCGGTAAAGCATCTAACGCAGGAGGTGTGGCAACTTCCGGGCTCGAAATGGCACAAAACTCAATGAGGCTCCCATGGACCCGCGAAGAAGTTGACAAAAGACTACATATGATCATGAAGAATATTCACAGCACCTGTGTTAAATATGGCACTAAAGAGGATGGCTTCATAGACTATGTGGACGGAGCAAATATCGGCGGCTTTGTGAAAGTTGCCGATGCCATGATAGCTCAGGGAGTAGTTTGATGCAACTGGCTGACACTCATACACACATCTACCTTCCGGAGTTCGATCACGACAGGGATGAAATGATACAGAGGGCCCGTGCCGGCGGCGTGGTTAAACTCCTGATGCCCAATATCGATATAAATACTGCAGATGCCATGCTGGATATTGCAGGCAAATATAAAAGTACCTGCTATCCGATGATCGGCCTTCATCCCACCTCTGTTAAAGAGGATTATCTTTCTCAGCTCGAATCACTTGAAGATATTTCTGCGAAGCATGAATTCATTGCCATAGGCGAGATCGGGATTGACCTTTACCGGGATAAATCCCATCTTAGGGAACAGATGGAAGCATTCAGGAGACAGGTGAGTTTTGCAATCACGTCAGAGTTACCGGTAGTAATCCATTCAAGGGAATCGTTTCCGGAAATATTTTATATCCTCAAGGATTTTAAAGGGCAGGGAATCAGGGGAGTGTTCCATGCATTTTCAGGAAGCATTAAAGATGCTGAAAAAGCAGTTGACATGGGATTTTATCTTGGGATCGGCGGACCTCTTACGTACAAAAACTCCGGATTGGATAAAATAGTGCACGAAATTGGCATTGAGCATATTATACTCGAAACAGATTCTCCGTATCTTGCCCCGGTCCCCCGCAGGGGAAAAAGGAATGAGAGCTTTTATATTTGCATAATAAACAAAAAACTTGCAGAGATCTTGAATATGACAGAGCAGGAGACTGCCTCTGTCACTTTTGAAAATTCCTGTCGTCTGTTTAACATCTGATTTTATCATGACCATGAAAAAAGATATTTCAATCCTCATAATATACACAGGAGGTACTATTGGAATGGTTCATGATTCAAAAACAAGAACTCTCATTCCGATCGACTTTAAGCATATTGTCGACCATGTTCCTGTATTAGGCAATTTCGGGTTTAATCTTCAGTCTGTTTCTTTTGATCCGGTCAGGGATTCTTCAAATATAGATCCCGGTATGTGGATTAAAATGGTTGAGACCATTGAAGAAAATTATGATGACTTTGAAGGTTTTGTTGTTTTGCATGGTACCGACACGATGGCTTATTCAGCATCAGCGCTGAGTTATATGCTCGAGAATCTTTCAAAGCCTGTGATATTTACAGGTTCGCAGCTGCCTATAGGTCTTCCCCGGACCGACGGCAGGGAAAACCTGATAACATCCATCGAGATTGCAGCTGCATATAAAAACAGCTCTCCCCTGGTACCTGAGGTTTGTATTTATTTCGATAATGAACTTACACGCGGAAACCGCACTACCAAATTGAGCGCAGAGCACTTCGATGCTTTTAACTCTCCGAACTATCCTCCACTGGCGGAAGTCGGGTTACATCTTAAATATAACTTTGCGAATATCAGGTATCCTGACAAAAACAAGAAACTCACAGTCCATAAATCATTTGACAACAATGTGGCTATTCTCAAGCTTTTCCCGGGCATCAACAGGAATTTTGTCCAGGCTGTTATCGATACCAAAGGATTAAAAGGTCTAATTGTAGAGACATTCGGTTCAGGCAATGCTCCTACCTATAAGTGGTTTATAGATGATCTCAGACAATTCATCAGCAAGGGAGGTATCATTTTCAATGTTACCCAGTGTCATGGCGGAAGTGTTGAAATGGGTCTTTATGAGACAAGCCGGGAAATGCTTGCGGCAGGAGTGGTTGGAGGGAAGGATATCACTTCGGAAGCCTCTGTGACCAAGCTTATGTTTTTACTCGGGAAATGTTCATCGAGGGAAGAGATAGTAAGATGTTTAAGTAATCCTTTGGCCGGAGAGATCTCATAGCCGGTTTATAGTAAAAATATTTTTTGTAATTTGCGCCGCCTAACCGGAGAGATGCAGGAGTGGTTTAACTGGCCCGCCTGGAAAGCGAGTGTGCCTCAAAAGGGTACCGGGGGTTCGAATCCCCCTCTCTCCGCAAAGCTTAAATGAACCCCGCGGTACGCGGGGTTGTTTATTTTATCGAGAGCCCTTTGAAAGCATGCTTTCATAAGGGGTTGAGGTAAAATAAATAAAACCCGACAGGGTTCATTTAAGCTTTTCAGGCCCCCCCAGGGATCACCGACGAATGAAATGAGGAGGTAATCCCAGTATTTGTCCCATGTACTCAACCCCCTCTCTCCATGGAGCAAAGAAACATTTACAGTAAATAAAAAGTTACAGGTTACAAGTTGTATGTTACAGGTTAAGTAACTTGCAACCTGTAACTTGCAACATTATTCGATAACAACCTTCCTTGTCGCCAGATATTTGTCAATCTTCAGATTAATGAAAAAAAGTCCTTTCGGCTGGCTACTCAGATCTATTTCTGAATTGTAATATTCCGTTATTTTCTCTGACCTTACATTCCTTATCTGTTTTCCTTCCTCTGTAATTATATCAATACTGATTTCCCCAAAGATGTTATTATCCAATTCAAGAGTGAATAAACCTGTCGTCGGATTTGGATATATTTTAAATCCTGCAAATGGATCCACATCATCCATACCGGTAGCTCCGGTAGGTATTGTAACAACATCGCTTCTGGTAAAGCATCCCAGGATGTTGCCGATACTTAACTGATAATCACCCATTTTGTGCCCGGCGATATAGTAATAATCATCGGCTCTCTCTATAAGTTTATCATTGCAATACCACCTGTAGGTTGCTGCAGAATCATTGCTGCATGCAAGATACCACACTGTTGGTCCCTGTGCATAGATGAATGGTTTATCGGGAGCATCCTCAAAGTAAACGCTTACAACATCCGACACTGCAGTGCATCCGTCGAGGTCGGCTTCAAGGGAATAGTCTCCTTCGGTAAGGAAATCTTCAATATATGATAATGTTTCACCTGCAACAGGGATCCCATTTCGGTACCATTGATAACTGTATCCCGGGACCTCCTGTTCCATATAAAGCATTATTGGAGTTTCAC
>CAZHRV010000162.1:0-7836 GCA_964535035.1 uncultured Rikenellaceae bacterium | reverse complement strand
ATGTTCGTTAATGGCACTGGCGCAGTGTCGCGGTACAATATGTCTCGGAGCCAGAAACCTGTCACGGTGCAGTATTTATATTACGGGCAGGTGTGGGTGTCCGGGTGCAAGTTTTGGCAGGATTTGTCATGGGAGCAGGGTTTGCAAAAACCATGACGAGCCCATTAATTATACCGTCCGTGTTATTGGCTGCTTTTTGTTTTTTATTTAATTATTGTCCCATCAGGTTTATAGAAGACTTCCTTCTTTTTAAGTCCAGATTTAACATCTGCTTCATAGATTGTCTCAGATTTAGAATTCTCAATCATTGCTGCTCCAACAATTTTGCAGTCTTTATCTGCCTGTTGAATAGCTGAGACAATAGCATCAGGGATCTTAGTGACAGGTATTTCTATTTCAGTTTCAAGCCAATCACCGGATGCGGAAAAGTTTGCAGACGCACCAACATTATCAAGTACGAATGAAGCTTCCCATTCAGTTTTACTTTCCTTACCCCATTTTACATTTGTTGCATCAGGGAACTTCTGTTTAAAGGCTTTTAAAACAGTCTCAGGTGGTGTGCTAGATTGTAATACACAAGAAGATAAGAAAAGCATTACTATAATTAAGAGATTTTTCATGTTGGTAGAACTTTTTTGTTAAAACTAAATTCGATGAGTGTTTACATGAACTGATCACGCGCAAGGTACTTATTCCTTTTTATTTTACTACGTACCGTAATGTCATATTGGATGCCAGAAGTTGCCAATAACGGCCCGGCAATAAAGGGCGTTTGTGTTACCCGACGCCCATCCGGGCAGTGTCCATATTCTTTAGCCGGGATGTTGTCCCGGTGGGCGAGAGGGTATGGCACGCGTTTTTGCCTGCCGATAGCTATCGGCACGGCTACAGATTGCCGAGAGTATACGGGTGTCGCGGTACAAACTTACTTAGATATTGATATTGAAATATAGTACAGTATCTTTTAAAATGGCACTAGCGCAGTGTCGCGATACAAATTTTTATGAAAGCCAGAATTGAGTCATGGTATACAAATTTTATTGGGAGTAGTTGCGCGTATCCGGATTTAGCTATTTGCATGTTATGATTTTAAGAGTAGTAACAATTTGCAAAAACCGTGACAAACAAATGACCTTTATTGTCCGTGTTATGGTTAGTTCATTATTTGGAGCAGAATTTAATTCTTTCTTAAGGATTCAATCAGTTTGGTTTCCGATTTTTTAACGGCAATGAAATTTGGACCAATAAAATCCTCATATATGAAATCATACTTTCTGAATTCTACTGTCTTAGGAAAGATTTTACCCACCACATAGTCGTTTGCTTCGAAAAAATTATAATAATCAATAAGCAATTTTTTTGTTGTTATGTTAATATAGCCATATTCAAACTGAATAGCATTTACTTTACCATTTTTGATGCAATTTTCAAATCCCAGGAGAGCATCATATTCAGCGCCTTCTATATCAAGTTTTAAGAAATCAATGGTGTCTATATTTTTATCTTGCATGAAATCGTCTCCCCGGATAAGTTTTATTGTTTCTTTCTGGTTTGATTTTTCAGGCAATCCTTGAATATCATATAAGGATGAGTGTTCATCAGCCTTAAATAAATTAATTTCCATAGTACAGTTTTCGCCAAATAAACCTGACATTATTGGATGAATCAATGAATACTCTCTTACATTTTCTGTCAATTTATGAAAGGTCGATTTTACCGGTTCAAAAGCATATATTTTGCATTTCGGAATAGTGTGGGTAACCATTAATGAATAATCACCAACATTTGCTCCACCATCTATTATGACTGATGGATTAGTTTTTGAAATCTTTTTCAAAACTGTCAATTCACCATTACTATAAATATCATGGTTTCTGTTTTCATATAATCTGTTCAATGCTCTACCGAATCCGGCAAGTCCTTTGAAAAAGGAGTTATGCGAGTTTCGTTTAAATATTCTTTTTGCTTCGGACATATGTAATTGAATAAAGTTGAGAGGACTTGAAATTAAACATTGATGCTCTAAAGATATTAATTTTATAATAAAATCTGGTTGGCGCATGCAAAAACCATGACCTCTCGAGTACAGGTTGCCTGCCCAATAGACTTTGTCCCGATAGATGGAACAGTCCGGGTGGCACAGAATTTAATAAATGGTTTAAATTTTTCTCCTATAGACTTTTAGGATTGGCTAGAAGATAGTCCTGGTAACGTGCAGAGGCACTAGATATTCTGAATAACGGCAAATCTTCAAATAGTTAATCAGCTAATAAACAGCGTATTATTGGAAGCTAGAAAATTGTCTCGGTACTCATTTGCCGTTATCTTTAGGAATTTACGGAACTAAATCTGTTAGAGGGTATTAACCATAACGGCCCGGCAAAATGGGGAGGTTGTGTTACCCGACGAAGCATCCGGGCAGTGTCCATAAACTTTAGCTCCGCCAGCTGGCGGATCCCGGTGCAAGGAGGGTATGGCGCACTTTTTGCCGTCCAGGTACAAAGTTTTGTGAGTATTACGAGTGTCGCGGTACAAGTTTGAACGGAGCCGCGAATTTATCCCCGGTTACAAAGTTGGTTACGGGCACTGGCGCAGTGTCGCGGTACAAACTGTCTCGGAGCCAGAGATCTGTCACGGTGCAGGATTTGAATTGCGTGCAGATGCGCGCTTTGCCCAACGTAGCGCAGCGAAGTTGGGTGTCCGGGTTTAACGATCATAACCAATTTGTCTTGAGTGCAGGAGCAAAAGCAAAAAGTGTGACAAACAACTTACCCATATTATCCGTGTTAGGTTTTCGTTGCAATTTTTTTTGTCCGGGTGAAATATTGTCTAAAAAGTCATTTGATTCTGTATTCTGAGTACTCTTGTTGATATTCTTCTAAGTGGCCTGAAATCTAAGCGTCAATATCAAATCACACTCGAAGCCGATAGGTATAGTTAACTTATTATTCATATCTTAAAGCCTCCACAGGATTCCTTGTAGCCGCCCGCCAGCTTTGCCAGCTTACCGTTAGTAGCGCAATTCCCAGGGCCAACAGTCCGGCCAATGCAAAAATCCACCAGCTTAATTCGGTTTTGTAGGCAAAGTTTTGGAGCCAGTGGTGCATGATGTATCCCGCAATTGGGCAGGCAATCAGGAAGCCGACTATTATCCAACCCACGAGTTGGTTGTTGATCATTCCCAATATCTCAAACACATTGGCGCCATTTACTTTTCGTATGCCGATTTCTTTCACCTTTCGCCGGATGGAAAACAGTGATAAGGCGAATAGTCCCATTGACGAAAGTATAATGGAGATGATGCAGAAAAAGGATATGAATTGAACCAGCATCTCGTATTTTTTATGTTTGTCGTTAAACAGTCCCCCAATCGTGTAATATTCAAAAGGATAATCAGGGATCAACTCTTTCCAAACCGACTTTATATCCTGAATCCCATCATCAGTTTGACCCGATTTAATTTTCACCAAAAGGTTCCTTCCTTCGTTGTTTATGGCAACAACAGCGGGCGGTACCAAACTTTCAAGCCCATTCCAATGAAAATCTTTTACTATACCTGCGATTTCCATTTTCGAACCTGGCACTATCTTCCCGATCGGATCTTTCAACTGGTGAAACTTCACCATTGCCTCGTTGATATAACATTGATTATTTCGCCTGGTAGCTGTTGTTTGAATTTTGCTGCCTCCAATAAGTTCTATTTGAAGCGTATTGATATAATCTTCGTCTCCCTGGAAAAGTAGGGTGGTATATTCTTTACTCTCTCCATTATCGTCGTACTTCCATTTGACCATTGAAGCTTCTCTAACAGGAGATGCACTGCAAGCCGAAACCTTTTCTATTGAAGAATGGCTGAGAAGATTGTTTTTAAAGGCTTGTTTCTTGTCGCCGAACGGTGCCGGAAGCCTGAATTCAACTACATCCCTGTCGAGCCCAATTGGTTTATTATGAATAAAATTCACCTGGCGGTAGAGGGTAATTGTACAGATAATAAGTCCAATTGAAACGGTATATTGAACGGTATTAACGATGGAAAGTTTCCTGTTTTTCCCCGTCACGATACCGGATTTGATGAGGTTAGGAGTTGTTTTCGGGTTTCTAATAAACAGATAAATAGTAATGTAGCTAAGTATCACCACAACACATACTATTCCCAGAATAATAAATAATAATTTTGACTGGAAGAGGCTGTTGAATAACAAATCGCTCACGTTTAGTTGATTAAAATAGGGCAACAAAAACACCAAAGTGAGGATACTGAACATCAATGCGGTAAAAATCAAAGTTAAGAATTCGAACCCAAGCTTTTTGACCAGTGTTTTGTTAGTTCCCCCGATGATCCTGATCAGTCCGAGTTCTTTTCCCCTGTCCATAATCATGTTGATGAACAGATTAATGTAATTGAAAAAAGCGATAAACAGTACAATAGCAGCAATGGCCAGCGAGACAACTATTTTGCTTTTCACTTCATGGGTAATATTTATCGATTTTAAGTCATTCAAATAAAGATTCACTGTTTTACCTTTCCAGAAGAATGGGATCAGTGAGTTTTTAAGGTGCATGGTCTCTTCCAGTTTTCTTTGATCGGTATTCTCTCTCAGCAATAAATAAGCATCGGTGCCGCGCAGTTGCTTTCCGTTGATCGGAGTCAGCAGATCGAAATGAAGATGAGATTTCTCGGGCTGTGTCACTACTGCCGATACGGTGTAAATTTGGTCAACCTCTTTTGTTTTAATAAGTACCAAATTGCCCAGAGCCTTTTTATCACCAAAAAACATGTGTGCTGTTTGTTCCGAAAGCACAATGCTGTTACCAGATAAGGCGCTGATTTGGCTTCCTTCAATAAACCTATAAGAAAAAAGATTGAAAAATCCGGGGTTTGTTTCAAATAGATCAAGGTTGCGATAGTAGGTGTTATCGTCGGCAACAATCTGATCATAGCCATGTTTATTCCATTGACAATAATCCTGAACTTCAGGAAAATTGTCTTTAAGGTATTCAGGTGCGGCATAGGTGATATGGTTCATTTTTTGACCAGCAACCCAGGGGTCGTCCGATTGCAGGCGAACAATGCGGTTTTTGTTTTTGTGAAAACCATCTATCGCATACTCATCGAATATAAAACCGATAAGCAAGAATACTGTTGTAAAGCCTACTAGGAGACTCAATACAATAATTCCTGAAATAACCTTCCTCTTCAAGATTATCCGAAATGCGCTTTTTAGTTGTTGTGTAATCATCAGATATTTTTTTTATTAGTTGTTGTGTAATCATCGGATATTTTTTTTATTCATACCTTAACGCCTCCACAGGATTCCGTGTGGCCACCCTCCAACTCTGCCAGCTTATGGACGAAAGTTTACTCATCAGGATAAAGTTGGTAACGGTAGAGTCAAGGTTTTATAAGTGATGCGGAATAATCTTATCCAGAAATAATTCTCTCAGTAAGACAGGGTCATCGGCGGCGCAATGAAACCTAACGGCCCGGCAATATGGGGAGGTTGTGTTACCCGACGAAGCATCCGGGCAGTGTCCATAAACTTTAGCTCCGCCAGCTGGCGGATCCCGGTGCAAGGAGGGTATGGCACGTGTTTTTGCCGTCATGGTACAAATTTTATTGCGTTAAGGCGTGGTCGCGGTACAATGTTTCTAAGTGGCCGGGAATTGCTCCCGGTGCAGAAATTTGATAAATGGGCACTGGCGCAGTGTCGCGGTACAAAGTTGTCTCGGAGCCAGAAATTTGTCATGGTGCAGGATTTTAATTGCGTGCAGATGCGCGTGTCCGGGTGCAAGAACCATTACAAAGCTGTCTTTAGTGCAGGAGCAAAAGCAAAAATCGTGACAAACAACTTACCCATATTGTCCGTGTTATGTGTAGGGTAGTTTTAAAACTGTCATGATATACGATGACTATATAGTCCAGCCTAATATCTGGTCATTGAAGCAGGTATGGGCTGAAAGGCTTTTGCAAGCTTTGAGTTGAGCTCTTGTTTTGCGATGTTCTTACAAATGTGTTTTTCTGCGAAGGGATGGATTCATTTGTATTTTCCAGTTTTCAGATTTCGAGAGATTTCTTTAAAAGCACAAATAGTTTTATGAATATCCTCTTCTGTATGTTCTGCTGTAGGTATTATACGAAGCATAATAATACCTTTTGGTACTACAGGATATATTACTAAGGAACAAAAGATCGAATAGTTTTCTCTTAAATCTGCATTTAATTTTATTGCCTCTTCAGTCGAACCATTTAGATAAACAGGAGTTACAGGCGATTCTGTATTACCTAAATCAAATCCGTCATTTTTCAATCCTGTTTGTAATTTTCTGACATTTTCCCATAATTTTTCCCTCAATGATAGCTCAGTCTTAAGCAAATCCAATCTTTTTAAAGCACCAATTACAAATGGAATAGGTAATGCTTTCGCAAAAATTTGGGAACGCATAGAATAACGCAAGTATTCAATGATACGGCTTTCTCCTGAAACAAATGCTCCAAT
This sequence comes from uncultured Rikenellaceae bacterium, assembly GCA_964535035.1. Classification (GTDB taxonomy): domain Bacteria; phylum Bacteroidota; class Bacteroidia; order Bacteroidales; family VadinHA17; genus LD21. The sequence goes on along the minus strand of CAZHRV010000162.1, from coordinate 1,339 downwards.
TCCGGCCATTGACTTTGCAAAAGTTGAGAAATATAAATCAATCCCACGCTGAACGCCAAAATGTTCACCTGTACCTGCTCCTCTTTTGCCCATTGTACCAAAACCATGTGCATCATCTACTAATAATCGAAAATCATATTTTGATTTTAAGTCAACAATTTTATCAAGTCTGGCCAAATCACCTGACATACCATATACACCTTCAGTAATTATCAATATGCTTCCGTTTGTTTTATTAGTAATTTTGTTTGCTCTTTCTAATTGTTTTTTTAAATCGCCAATATTATTATGATGAAAAACGAAACGTTTACCAATATGTAAACGTATTCCATCAAATATGCAAGCATGTGCTTCCGAGTCATATATTATCACATCATTTCTGTCAACAAGAGAGTCTATTAATGAGAACATTCCTTGATAGCCATAATTAAGCAAATATGTATCTTCCTTTTCAGTAAAATCGGCCAATTTGCTTTCTAACTCTTCGTGTATCTTTGTGTGTCCAGTTAAAAGACGAGAGCCCATTGGATAAGCCAAACCCCATTGAGTTGTTGCTTCAATATCAGTTTTTCGAACTTCAGGATGATTTGCTAAACCCAAATAATTATTAATACTCCAAACTAAGACCTTTTTATTTTGGAATTTCATCCAAGGATTTATTTCTCCTTCAAGTTGTGGGAAAATATAATATCCTTTGAGTTGTTGATAATGCCCTAGAGGGGTGTTTTTAAGCTGTCTTTTATCAAATAAGTCCATATTATAAAAATTTTAAGTTAAGGGATTAACTCAAAATTAATTTGGAATATTCTTTATTTACCTTATTAAGTAATTTTATTTACTTAATTTGCATTATATATTAAGTTAATTTGATAGAATGGCTAATGATTCTAAGATATTAGATAATTTAAATTGGAAGATTCTTGTTGAGCTTCAAAAAAACGCAAGAATTTCATTCAAGGATATTGGTGATAAAGTTGGCTTATCTGGTCCTGCCGTTGCTGAACGTATCCAAAAATTGGAAGAAAATGGAATCATTAAAGGTTATCATGCGAAAATTGATTTAAAGAAAATCGGTTATTCGTTAACCGCAATTGTCAATTTTAAATTCCATCCTGGCAACCTCGATAAATTTCTTAATCATCTAAAATCATTGCCAGAAGTATTTGAATGTAATCGGATTACAGGAAGTGAAAGCATGGTTATAAAGGTTGCTATTAAAGAACCATCACATCTTGAAAGATTGGTTAATGGTTTTATAGAATTTGGAAGTCCAACAACATCTATTGTCTTATCAATGCCTATTGAAAATCGGATCTTTGAGGCTTAGTATAAAAAGTAT
>CAZHRV010000161.1:0-25105 GCA_964535035.1 uncultured Rikenellaceae bacterium | reverse complement strand
TATCTATCACTCTGGAAGAAAACTGAGAGCAGTGTTATATTTTGTTCTTCTGAGCGGGACTGTCCTGCCCTATGCATTCATGCATTTTGTAAATTCCTCTTATGAGCAGATCGCACAGAAACCGGCTCTCCTGGGACTTATTATTGTTTTAAAACTGATACTTACGGAATATACTCATGAGGATATTAAGAAGCTGATAAAAGAATAGAGAAGGTGCCTATCGTCTTTATAATCCTTGAATCCGGGTATTCTTTATTTAAACAACATAGATGCAAATTCAGAAAGGTATATTCTCCAGTTAGCCCAAGTGTGGCCACCTGTACTTTCGCGATAGATATATTTAAAGTCATTTTTATCGAGTGTCTCTCTAAGTGTAATAACACTTTGATATACGAAGTCATCTTTCCCGCATGCTATCCAGTAGAGTTTATAACCGCTTTTCTTAAGTACCTGTATTTTTTCATTTCTTTCTTTTTCAATACGTGCAAGTGCTTCCTCATCCTGGTCCTGACGACCAAAACCACTCATTAATCCCATACTGTAAACACCTATATAGCTGAATATACTTGGGTTATCGTTTGTAATGGTCTGCGTATGCATCCCTCCCATTGAAAGACCTGCTATTGCACGGTTATCTTTTCCGGTAAGAGCACGATAATTCTTCTCAATAAAAGGAACTACATCCTTTACAAGGTGTTCTTCAAATTTTCCGGCATAGCGCTGGTAGGCAGCCATTCCCTCTCCGGCCTCCATAGGTATAGGAGGAACATCATTTTGTGCACCTGCCTGGTTGGCATTCCCGTTTGTCATAACCACGATCATTGGTTTGGCTTTCCCCAGTGCAATAATGTTATCCATAATCTGGGCAGCTCTTCCCATGTTGGTCCAGGCATCTTCATCACCTCCTGCTCCATGCAGAAGATAAAAAACCGGATATTTTCCTGTTCCGGCTTCATATCCGGCCGGTGTATAAACATAAAGTCTCCTGTCCATATCGAGAACATTTGACCTGTACCAGACTTTTGCCACAGTTCCGTGGGGAACACCATTTTTCTGGAAATAGAGATCTGATGCAGGACCAGGAATTATAAAGAAGCTCTGGTAACGCGAACCATCACGACGTACCTGCACATTATTAGGATCGATAGTGCTTACCCCATCAACGGTAAATGTATATCCGTAAAGTTCAGGTGCAAGCGGACCTACTGTCAGTTCAAACATCCCGGTATCATTTTTTACCAGGGCTTCTCTGGCACCTGATCCGGCCTGCCATTCACCCGATACAGTAACTGCCCGGGCATCTCTTGAATAAACCCTGAAAGTCACGCTATTGTCCTGATTTATCTCAGGTGAGACTATCCTGGGAGGCATTCTGAATGCCGGTCTTGCAGCAGGTGCTGCAGCCGGTCTGGCGGGTTGCTGTGCAAATCCGGATAACGGGATCAACAGAATTGTAACAAATGTTACAAATAAAGTTTTTAAATTGATACTCATTATTATTTCTCCTGTTTTTTAGTTATTAATATTTTGCTTGTTCAAAGATACTGATTTCAAATATATTATTCAGATACTCCTGGGTGCTGGCATCATCTTTACCGGGAGCCGAAGGAGCAGCAGCTATCTTTGCTATTGTTTTTCCACAGAGAACTTCAGGAGGCATGGTCTGAATGAACTGACGAAGTGATAGGTTATGTTTCATAGTATAGGGGGATTGGGGGGTTACACTTCTTCCGGCACAACATATGGTTTCCTGTATTCCCTGGTCAGCATCTTGTCAGCCTCCGTATCATTTACAAATTTTTCCTTTTCCCCGTCGAATGTCAGCTCCCGGTCAAGCCTGTATGAGATATTTGCCAGCGCCGGAAGTGCTGATGACATGTATCCTTCAAGAATGTCACAATGTAAACCATCGTTATTTCCTGCCCTGATGGCATCAATGAAGTTGGCATAATGTTCGGTTCCTCCCGGAGGTGCCATGAATGTCGGATCAGCAGGTTTTTCTGCCATACCTGATCCTGCAAAAGGTTCTGTTTCACGCTTCCGGTAGGCTTTCCATGTTCCACCATCAATCTCAAGATAACCTTCCGTACCATAGAACATATTGCCTATTTTTATTCCAAGACCTGCTTCAGCATTGGAATATCTTCCACGCGTTTCAAATTCAAGGATCTTACCATCTTGATATTGGAACAATGATGTCTGTGTGTTTGGTGTCTCTTGTGAACACTCTTTCGGATCAATTCCGAAAATGTTACCCATCGAATATATTGTTAACGGATGTTCATTCTTGTTGAGTCCCCAGCGGGCAATATCGAACTGGTGGGGTCCCTGGTTGGCGGTATCTCCTCCACCTGTGTTCCAGTGCCAGTGCCAGTTATAATGAACCTTTTTTTCATTGTAAGGCTGCCATGATGCCGGACCTAACCAGATATCATAATGAAGTGATTCGGGAGGAATACTGTCTTCAGATATTCCGAACGAATCACGCGGTTTGAAGCATAATCCTTTTGCCATAAATACATCACCGATTCCATCGTCATGAAGGAATTTTATAGCTTCCATCACACCGGTTATCGACCTGTTCTGAAAGCCTGTCTGAACACGAACATTATATTTCCTTGAAGCCTCAACCATTTGACGTCCTTCAAAAACATTATAACAGGCAGGTTTCTCTACATAGACATGCTTCCCTGCCTGACATGCCCAGATAGTACCCAAAGCATGCCAGTGATTCGGAGTGGCAAAAGATACTGCATCTATATCCTTGTCATCAAAGACTTTTCGCATATCCCGTACCGTGGATGGAGTATTTCCTGTTAATTCAGATACATTCTTAATTCTGTCGGCAAAAAATTGCTCATCGGCATCACATATTGTTTTTATTATAACATTCCTGCTTTCCTTGAGTCGGCCGAAATTGTTAATATGTGTGCCCCCCTGGCCGCGGATGCCTATAACAGCAAAATTAATACGGTCGTTTGCTCCTTTTATTGATCTGTATGACCTAGCACTTAATGCCACTCCTCCAACGGCTATTCCTGCAGTTCCCATAACACTTTGTTTGATAAATTCTCTTCGTTTAGTCATTGTATTATTGGTTTAGTCAATTAAATTGTGGTTTGTCTGAATAGCTAGTTTTTTATATCATAAATTTAATACTTTTTTCATATCAGTATCTGGAAACTATAAAGAAGCTCATCTTGATAGTTTTGTTTGTAATCTGGAGATTCCTCATTACGTCCCGATAAATCGGGACTCCATTCGGAATTACAGTGTTATTTATAGAAGGGAAGAGCGGAGGCGTTTTGTGTCCACAAAACGCCTCCGCTCTATTCCCACACATTTACCCTGTCATCCCGAGCGAAGCGAGGGATCTTCTTCACCATTTACTTATCCTAATTACTTTATATTTTTTTCTTTATTTTTACTGTTGTAAAAGCAAGAATGTCAAAAACACAAATACTGATTCTGACCCTGCTCCTGTCACTCTCCATTTACAAAGTGAATGCACAGGATACACTTAAAATAAAAGGACAATTTTCGGTGTATTCCCACGTCAATCCTCATAATAAATTGCCGTGGTGGAATGGAGCCAGATATATACCGCAACTCAATTATGAACATCAGCTTGGTAAAAGAAGGATGATTGATTTTGAAGCTTCAGCAAACCTTTATGGTAATATGGGAGTACGGCCGTTTGATTCTACTGGCTTCAATGGCGTTATAAAACCTTATCGTATCTGGACACGTTACTCGACACCTCAGTTCGAGCTTCGCGCAGGGCTTCAAAAGATAAATTTTGGATCTGCCTCCATTTTAAGGCCGTTAATGTGGTTCGATCAGATCGATCCGCGTGATCCCCTGAAACTTACCGACGGGGTATGGGGTGTTCTGGCCCGTTATTATTTTCTTAATAACGCTAATATCTGGCTTTGGGGTTTATGCGGAAATGAAAACCTCAAAGGATGGGAATCACTTAATTCTGAAAAGCATACTCCTGAATTCGGAGGCCGTTTTCAAACCCCGTTACCAAAGGGAGAAGCAGGATTTTCATTTCATCACAGAACAACAGACTGCAGCAGCCTGTCAGACTCAACCACTATTCTTGGAAAAGTCCCGGAAAACCGCTTTGGATTTGATACAAAGTTCGATATAGTAGTTGGCTGCTGGCTGGAAGCTTCATGGTCGAATTATGGTGAAGATCTGGGAATATATTCCAGCCAGGAAATCATTAATCTGGGAATTGATTATACATTCGGAATTGGTAACGGACTTACAGTAATTTACGAACAATTGATAGCCTCTTTCGATGAACATCCGTTTGAATTCAATAACTCAATCACCTTTTCATTGTTGAATTTTACATATCCGGTTAGTATGTTCGATAATTTAAGCGCCATTATTTACTACGACTGGACCAACAACAAAATATATAACTTCGTAAACTGGCAGAGGCAATTCAATAAATTAACATTTTACCTGATGGGTTATATAAATCCGAAGGAGTATAATATACCCACACAGCGGGCTGATGAGATTTTATATGCAGGAAGCGGAATACAATTAATGCTGGTATTTAACTATTAGTAATGATAAATTAAATATAAAAAGAACCTTACTATCAAAAATCAAAAAAGATGGAAGACAACTTGATTATCAAAACACACAACCTCACTAAACGTTTCCCCATGGGGAAAAGTGAGTTTACTGCCCTCAAAGGCATTGATATCAGTCTTGGCACCGGTGAATTTGCAGGACTGATAGGGCCGAGCGGATCAGGTAAGACCACACTGCTGAATATTGTCGGGTCGCTTGATACACCAACCGAGGGGGAAGTAATAGTCCTTGATCAGTCCATTGGTAATTTAACAGCAAAAGGAGCAGCTAAACTCCGGAAAGAGAAAATCGGATTTATTTTCCAGAGTTACAACCTGCTGGCAGTGTATACTGTTTTCGAAAATGTTGAGTTTCCACTTTTACTGCTTAAATATTCGGCAAACGAACGGAAAAAAATGGTAATGGATGCGCTGGAGTGGGTCGGTCTTCTTGATAAAATAAAGCAAAAACCTCCTCAGCTTTCAGGCGGGGAATGCCAGAGGGTTGCCATTGCGCGTGCAATGGTAAAAAATCCGGATCTTGTGGTTGCAGATGAACCCACTGCAAACCTTGATGCTGCTAACTCTCATAATGTTTTGCAAACAATGGCCAAGCTAAACGAGGAAATGAAAACCACTTTTCTTTTTGCTACCCATGATGAGAAAGTCATCGGATATCTGAAAAGGAAAATATACCTGAAGGATGGTAAGGTGGATAAAGATGAGACACTTTAAAATGAAAGACAATGAAACTTGCTATAAAACTGGCATTTAAAAATCTTATTGGTGCAGGGTTACGTACCTGGCTCAATGTGATCGTATTGTCGTTCTCCTTTGTTTTCATAATTGCTGCAAGGGGAATCCTTGTAGGCTGGGACCGTCAGGCAAAAAATGATATGACCGACTGGGAGATAGGAGAAGGTCAATACTGGAATGTAAACTATGATCCTTATGATGCTTTTACACTGAATGATGCACACGGACCAATACCTGATGAATTTCAAGCAGAGATTGACGAAGGCACTATGGTACCCGTCCTGATCACACAGGGTACCCTCTTTAATGAGGGACGGATGCAATCTATCCTGATAAAAGGTATAAATCCCGAGCAGACACTACTTGAACTGCCTACACATAAGCTGGATACTCTGGTTGATGCAATACCTGCCATTATTGGTTCCAATATGGCCGGCACAAATAAACTTCAACTAGGGGATTATGTTACGATCAGGTGGCGTGACAAAAACGGCACTTTTGATGCGACTGATATCTGCATTACAGATATTTTTACTACCAATGTTCCAACTGTCGATGCAGCCCAGGTATGGATCCCGCTGAAAAATCTTCAATCAATGACACTCATGTCTGGAGAAGCGACAATATTGACGTTCGGTGACAAAGAGAAAGTAAGGGAAGAAACTGAAAACTGGAAGTTAATGACCCTTAAAGCACTGGTGAGCGATATTGAAGAAATGATAAAAACAAAATCGGTGGGACAGGCTATTTTCTATATAATCCTGCTTGTGCTTGCCCTTCTGGCAATATTTGACACACAGGTTCTTTCCATTTTCCGCAGGCAAAAGGAAATCGGCACCTATGTTGCCCTGGGATATACCCGGAATCAAGTGGTGGGACTCTTTACCATTGAAGGTGCCATGCATGCCATATTTGCTGCTTTTGTGGGTGCCATTTACGGTATACCCCTGCTTGCATGGCTTGCCAGTAAGGGAATTACTCTGGGTGTATCTTCTGCCGATTTTGGTATTGCCATTGCTGATACCATGTACCCCGCTTACAGCGGAGCATTGGTGATAGGTACTACACTTATTGTCTTATTGGCCACAACAATAGTCAGTTACTGGCCATCAAGAAAAATTGCCAGAATGAATCCAACTGAAGCATTAAGGGGGAAATTACAATGATACGTTTTCTATTAAAAGGACTTTTACGGGATAAAAGCAGGAGTCTTTTACCCATTATAGTAGTAGCCATTGGTGTTATGCTCGCAGTATTCGCACATGGATATATCAATGGACTCATGGTAGACATGATAGAACAAACAGCCCGGTTATCAACCGGTCATGTAAAGGTAATGACAAAGGCTTATGCCGATAATATGGACCAAGTTCCCAACGACCTGGCGCTTATGGAAGTAAGTGCTCTTAAGGAGGATCTCGAAATGACTTTTCCTGATATGAAATGGGTAATCCGCATTAAATTCGGCGGTTTAATTGATGTGCCCGATGAAAACGGAGAAACCCGGAGCCAGGGACCGGCCATGGGCATTGGCATGGATCTTCTTTCAGGGGATTCAGAAGAGGTAGAACGCCTGAATCTCAACAAATCACTTGTACGGGGTTCGATACCTGCAACTCCGGGCGAAGTATTGCTGAGTGAGGATCTGTCTCAGAAACTAAAGGTAAATCCGGGCGAAGAGGTAACACTTATCGGATCCACCATGAATGGTGGTATGGCTATTCATAATTTCCGCGTTTCGGGAACCATAAGGTTCGGAAATACCGGGCTTGACCGTGGAACGGTAATTGCTGACCTTAAAGATGTACAGGCTGCACTGAACATGGATGATGCTGCCGGTGAGATACTGGGATTCTTCAAAAGCGATTATTATGATGACGAAGTTGCTGCACCTGTTCTTTCAAAGTTTAATGAAAAATTTGCAGGAAATGAGGGTGAGTTTGATCCTGTTATGCTCCGTCTGAGGGACCAGGAGGGACTCAGCTTGTTCGTTGACCTGACAAACAGTATAGGAGCGATAATAACAATAGTCTTTATGATAGCAATGTCTCTGGTACTCTGGAATGCAGGTTTACTTGGTGGCCTCAGGCGCTATGGTGAAATAGGGATACGTCTGGCCATTGGTGAGGAAAAAGGTCATGTATACCGGACAATGTTAAGTGAATCGGTGATGATCGGAATAGCCGGCACAATTATTGGAACTGCCATAGGACTGGGATTATCCTGGCTTATGCAAACCTATGGTATCGACATAAGTGAGTTTACAAAAAATGCCACCTCAGCTATAATGATGCCTGATGTTATAAAGTCGAGGATCACTCCTGCCGATTTTTACATAGGGTTCATACCTGGTGTGCTATCCACGCTGGCAGGGACAATGTTATCAGGAGTTGGCATATATAAAAGAGAAACTGCACAGCTCTTCAAGGAGCTGGAAGCCTAAATATAAAGTCATAATTATGAAGAAATTATTTTTTATACCAATAATCTTTTTATCGCTGGGCGTTTCAGCTCAGAGTGCAGATGAAATTATTGACAGAGTGGACCGGAATATGTCATCAGAGAACAGGGTATTTGAATCAACAATGACAATTCATGGCAGAAGGAGCAGCAGGACCATAACCTCAAAATCATATTCGGCAGGTGATAAAAAATCTTTCACCGAGTACCTCTCCCCTGCACGTGAACAGGGGACGAAGATGCTGAAGCTCGAAAATCAGCTCTGGATCTATTCACCTTCCACCGACAGGACTATCCAGATCTCGGGACACATGCTCCGCCAGTCGGTAATGGGTTCGGATCTATCGTATGAAGATATGATGGAAGACAGGAAACTGACTGAGGTTTATAATGCAGAGGTAGCCGGTAGCGAGGAGTTTAATGAAAGACTATGCTGGTTGTTAGAACTAACAGCAAAAGTGGAAGATGTGGCTTATGCCAGACGAAAAATGTGGATCGACAGAGAAAGGTATATACCACTTAAAGAGGAGTTGTATGCTAAAAGCGGACAACTGCTTAAACGATCAATCCTCAGCAATGTAGAGAGAGTGGAGGGAAGATGGTTCCCTACGACAATCGTTTATAAAGACATGCTGAAAGAAGGTGATGGTACACAGTTCAAAATAACAAGTATTAAATTCAACCAGAGTATCCCGGAATATATTTTTACAAAAGCTGCACTGAAACAATAGGGATAAAAAATACAGGTTTCATTCAGGGTCTTTTAAACTATAAACCATTTAGCCGTTTACATAAGTCTTATAGCTGCTACAGATCTATCTAAGAATTTAACTATGTGCAGTTGGATAATTATTTCTTACATCTGATTATATTTAACCTGGAATTAAAAAAAACATTATGGATAGAAGAGATTTTTCGAAGAAAATTGTTGGTGCAGGCATATTACTGCAGGGCGCTACAATTGATTCATTCTCAGATTCTTCAAAAACAGACATTCTCAAAGAAGAGAACCTCTCGGTCAGGGAATTCGACGTAATAGTCGCAGGAGGTGGAACCGCTGGTGCTGTTGCTGCAATTGCAGCATCAAGGAACGGAGTAAAAACAGCTCTAATTGAAAGTAAAGGTTATGTGGGCGGCACTGTTGTGGAAGGCGGGACCGCACTTCACAGCTTTTTTAATCTCTGGAAAGCTTTTCCCGGGGTCAAAAAACGCCAGGTAGTAAAAGGTATTGCGCAGGAAATCATAGACCGCCTTCTGCTTGTTGGAGGGACAACCGGACATGGCGATGTTACCGGCAAAATCGATTACGACTGTGTCTGTACAGCCATTGATACTGAATTATATAAACTCGTAGTTCTTGAAATGCTTGCTGAGGCAGGAGTAAATGTGTTCACAAATACCCTGGTTGCCGGAGCAGGAAAAAAAGGTTCATCCATAACCGGTGTTATTACGCAAAGCCGGATGGGACAGGAGTTCTTCAAAGCTAAATGTTTTGTTGACAGTACTGCATACGGAGATCTTTCTGCCTATGCAGGCGCTGAATATAAAGAGCTGAATGATCATCCTGTATGCAACAGTATGGGACTGGGCAATGTAAACATAGAAAAGCTTTATGCATACCTGGTGAAGAACAATGCTCTGGGAGATCTGGCCTATGGCTTGCGGGACGGTAAGGAGGGTCAGATTATAAGGTTTGGAAGTGAAAGCGGATATACCATAAGGGGCAAGCTTCCTGACGAATTTGTAGATGGTGTGGTAAAACTTGGATCTGGTCTCATAACAACAACGGTACATAACAATTACCTCATGTTTATAAAAGTTAATTATAAATTGCCGGTGAGCCCCACAAACAGGGATGAGGTAGCAAAAGCCGAACTGATTATCAGGCAGAATCAGTATAAAACCCTGGAATTATTCCGTAAGTATCTGCCCGGATGTGAACATGCCTTCATTGCACGCACCAGCCCGTCACTTAATATAAGACGTGGCCGCACTATTACCTGCGACTATGATATAAAACTGGCCGATGTTATTGAGGCCAGACATTTTGATGACGATATTATGGTATACGGATTTCATGATTCAGCACCAAGATACCAGGTTAAAAACGGAGGCACTTACGGTATGCCATACAAAGCGCTGAGAGTAAAAGGCATAGACAACCTTCTTGCTGCCGGGATGTTAATCACGACTGATTTCCAGGCACATATGTCAACCCGCAATACGGTTTGCTGCATGGGGCAGGGGCAGGCTGCCGGGACAGCAGCAGCATTATGTACATCAAAAAATCTTGGTACCCGTGATCTTAAATACAACGATCTGAGACAAGCCCTTGAGAATGGAAATGTGTATTTTGAGAGTTGATCTCCATATCTCTGTTAAGCAATGCCTATCGAATATCAGATTGCCGGACATTGATCATTTTTTCAGTCATCTCATCTCTCGAATTCAATTTTAAATCCCGGAACCGGCCATGAAGGCAGTTTGGCCGGCTTTTTAATTATCATAGCGGCATCAGTTTGTGACCACTTGACTTTTACATCGCTCCCAAGCATTTTAACGGATGCAACAGGATTCTCAAGGTATTTTGAATTTTTACCCAATGAATTTATAAGTATATCCTCAGTGGGAGTTCCCAGACAGAATGCATATAAAACTCCATCTTTTGCGGTAAACCTGATATCTTTTACATTGAATTTATAGTTTTCGTTGAATCTACCGGGTTTGACTGCTTTAGCCTCAGCAGATTTCTCACCGAATATTTTCCATGGGTGTGTTCCATAAATTCCTTCTCCGTTGGCAGCAGTCCATACACCTATTTCATCAAGAATCATGAGCATATCAGGTTCGAGATCTCCTTCAGGTGTCTGGACAACATTTAAAAGCAGATTCCCATTCTTACTGACGATATCAACAAGCATTTGTATAACATCGTTCGACGTTTTATAATTCTGGCCGGTGCGGTAATACCAGTCACCTATAGATGTATCGGTTTGCCAGGGATAAGGACTTACAGAATCCAGGACACCTCGTTCAACATCTTGAACCCATTTCCCGCCAGAAGATTGTTTGCAGGTATAAACTGCATTAAGATTACCATTATTCCTGGCCATATCCTGATTATAATAATGAGCTATAAGACTCCTTCCAATATCTTCAAATGGCATCTGGCTGTCGGAATATAGGAGATCAGGATGGTAATTGTCAATAAGTTCCTTTATGCTGCTGAACCATTCTACCTGGAAGATAAAATTATTGGTCAGCCATCCTTTATCGTCAGGCGTTGTTGGTGCATGGTACAGATCGCTGTATTTCGGATCAGCGCCATCATAAGGGACACCTTGCTTTGGACCCTGAGTATCAGATCTATGAGCTACCTGGAACCATGTATAACTGGCGCCAAGATGCTCAGAAACGCCGAATTTCAGTCCCTGCTTCCTGGCCGCTTCCTGCCATATGGCTACCACATCTTTTCCCGGACCCATATTCACAGCGTTCCACCTGTGGATCTTTGAGTCCCACAGGAAAAAATTGTCGTGGTGTGATCCCATGCTTACAAAATATTTCGCACCGGTCTTTTTATAGAGTTCCATCAGTTTGTCGGGATCCCATTTCTCTGCTTTCCAGAGTGATATAATATCTTTATATCCGAATTCCGAAGGATGACCATAATGTTCCAGATGATATTTGTAAGCAGGATCTTTCTCCAGGTATATCCTTCTTGCATACCAGTCGCCCTGCCTGGGAACAGCCTGTGGACCCCAGTGAGACCATATTCCGAACTTGGCATCGCGGAACCATTCAGGGCAATGATATTGAGTTAATGATTCATCCGATGGTTTATAAGGCCCGTCAGCTATCGGAAGCTTTCCCGTCTGAGCTGTAAGAGTAACAGAAAAAATCAGGATGAGCAAATTCGTCATACTGAATCCTTTGGAAAATTTGGTTTTCATGGTCTTGCGTCTTTTTACTTTTATACTTTTACTTCTTTCTTTTGTCTTGCCGGTCGCCGATGGCCTTTTTAATACCTCACTTTTATCTTTACAGATCCCTTAATCGGTTTATCGGAAACAACAATAACATAACCTCCCCCGCATCCCGAGGTTATAGCTCCCGGGTAATATGGGAAGTATTTTGTTTCAATTTCATTCATGATCGAATCAGGTACCGTATAAGGTAAGATTTTTTTCCATAAAAGGAGTGTATCCTTTACAGCTTTTCCCATATCTATGACATCTTTTTTAAGAATGGCTTCCCAGCATCTGTAACCCGATTCCCCAAGTTCTTTAATAAGTTGTTTTTCAAGGTTCATTATTTTAAGAGGATCATATCCTTTGGGACGTGGAGTCATCGGGACAAGGTACAATACATGCGACAGCCAGTCGCATATATCTTTTCCGGTTGTAGATTCAATTTTTTCGGGCCAGTAGCCTCCGTTGTAATAAAGCCTGTTTATTCCAGGGAATAAAAGTCCAATATGATCCTGAGAGCCTGATATATATTTTTTCCCCGGAGGATTCTCGGCGCCAAAAAGGAGTTTCGCGTTTTCTTCATGGTCACCTGCCGGGTAAATGTTGCCCCAGAGCTTTATTCCGATTTCCCTGGAGCTTGTTGCCAGTCCTGACCGGTCGTTGAAATTCATAGTCGGCCATATCTGGGCAACCACCACGGAACCGGGATGGATCTTTGATACCCAGGGCTGATCGATCCAGCCGCCGGCAAGACACAATCTGTATGGGAACCGCATTCTCCTATTTGTTCCTGAACCTGACCTTGCCGGTAATCCAGGCTCCGGAATACGTTCAAAAATAAGATATTGTATCCCAAGTTTTTTACAGAGGTTTTCTTTCTCTGAAGTATGGCCGTCGCCGTTTACGATGAAAATATCAGGTTTTAACCTCTTCATGTCCGGTTCAAAGTCCAGCAGCCCCATTCCTGAAGCGAGGAAAGCATCATGGACATATCTTATGGATCTTACTATATATAACCGCTCTTCTTCAGAAAATACAGGCTTCTTCCCTTTCAGAGAAAGAAGGTTTTCATCTCTTCCTATACTGACATATAAATCACCATAAGCTGCAGCTGTTTTAAAAAAAGCTATATGACCGCCATGAAGGAGGTCATAACTTCCGCTGACAAGAACTTTCTTAACATTCATATCCTGCAGAGGCTACTTGTTGAAGTTGAATGCTTCATTAAAACCATCTACTGCCTTATAGCAGTTTTCCCTCAGCCGCAGATCAGGAACCAGGTTTTCTGCTTCATCTGCGAGCTGGTACCATTCATTCAATTGTTTGATATCGACTGTTCTTACAATGTGGCCTTTTCTGATAAGCTCTTTAACAAGATGCCCCTCTATGAAACCTCCGGCACCTGTTATAACTATCTTTTTCATATTATGTATTACAAAAGTCTGTTCTTAATGAATATAATCAATGAATTTTATAAAGTCCTGCACCGTGGCTGCTTACAAACCGGCTGAAAACATCAGTGAATTTCCCGATTTTTTTTCCTGTCCACAGATCCTTTACTATATGAGATCCTGTCAATCCAAGCTGCTCAAATTTTACTGATATCTCAGCTTCCGGAAGATCAGAAGTATTAAAGAGAGCAACATATCTGTCACCTGTCTGAGGATCATCAGCGGTCCATGCAATAAGGTCATCTTCTCTGAAAAGCTGCCTGTTATTAATGCTATACTGATTTACTTTAAGAACATTTTTATTGGTTATCAGGGAGACTGTAAACTCATCATTGTCGGGAAGATTGCCGCCGAACATCAGTGGCGATCGGAAAATGGCAAAGAGAGTCATTAAAGTATACTGCTCATCTTTTGTGAATCTGCTCATCCTTGGCTGACCTCTTTCAGCACGTATTCCTATTCTTCCGAGAGGGAGCATGTCAGCATCAGGATAATAGCCGGATCCTCCGTAAGAAGTCCAGCTGTTACATACTTCAAATTCCTGTTTAAGGTCCATCCACCTGTCCCAGAAATCGTCGGTAGTACGCCACATATTTGCATGATTCTTGAGGAATTTTGCATCTTCTACCTTGTTCCCGCTGGGTGATATGCTTAAAACAATAGGCCTTCCGCAATTATCAATAGCTTGCCTTATCAGTGCAATTTCTTCAAGCCGGCCGGAAAGATCATCAACCTTTATAAAGTCAATTCCCCATGAAGCATAAAGCTGAAAAATGGAATTATAGTAATCCTGTGCACCCTCTTTCCCCGAAACAATGGTGTACATATCCTTCAGCCAAAAGCATTGATTTTCGATAGTGTGAATATCCCGGGCTTTTGCACTGCTTCCTAAGATGGGTGTGTTTTTCTGAACGGCAATTACCGGGATCCCGCGCATAATATGTATTCCGAATTTCAGCCCTTTGCTATGGACATAGTCAGCAAGCGGTTTAAATCCTTTGCCGCCGGCTGCAGAAGGAAAACGATTAACTGCCGGCTGGAAACGTCCATATTCATCCATTACATATCTAGGATCAGTCTGATTATAACCTCCGGCTTTATCGTTTTCGACATACCACCTTATATCCACCACTACATATTCCCATCCAAATTTCTTCAAATGTTTTGACATGTAATCGGCATTAGCTTTTACTTCATCTTCTACAACAGTCGGACCAAAGCAATCCCAGCTGTTCCAGCCCATAGGTGGTACTTGCGCCCACTTATGAAACGAAAGGATTTTATCGTTGCCGTCACCAGCTTTCTTTTGAGATTGACCCGGAATGTAAATTGCAAATAATAAAATACTTGTAATAAATACACTTAAAATATTTGTCCTGAATGATAAATGCTTTTTTTTCACTTTATTGATTATTTTGAGTCTTTAAATTATACTATTTAATCTCGTTATGGCGGTATATCTTGCCAATAATATTTTTGGGCAGTTTCAGTCCGGTAAATTCACCTTTAAACTTATCTGAAGTCATAACTTCATCTGTTGTAGAATACTTCCAGTCGTCAGGCTATGTATCATGTATCATTTTCTTAGATGCTTTATTATTCCTGCAGCCTGAATATCCTATGTCTGTCCCGTAAAGGAGCCTGATCAGGTTATAGAGTCACGGATCAAATAGAGCTGTAATCCTATATTCTTAATTGTTTTACATGAATTCAGCGAGGTCAATAGCAGACCTGTAAATGCTAACTGAATAACAGAAGGGAAGAGGTCTCCTTTTTTCATAATTGATCAGGATTCAATTTTAACGAAAGATACAAATTATATTAAAAAGTTGAAAGCCTGAAGGGTTGAAAGGCTGAATAGATCACTGTGAAATAAATTTCAATAAAGGTATTAGTATCGGCTTTCCTTTTTCTGCTCTGTAGATGATTCCTGAAGAATCTTTTTCCTGGTGAACATATGGATTCATCTTGCTGACAAAGGTCAGGGCCCTCTCCCTGGCTTCATTACTGTACTTTATAAATACAGGGTGAACGGCTGCGATCAGGTCGACAAGTTCATCTTCATTGGTAATAACTGTTCCTTGAGGCCATTCCGCACCACTGCCTTCTTCCCGGGAAATTACCACAATTCCTCCTGATGGGATCCAGTTCATCCAGTTCATCTCATCGCCTGCATTTTTTTCGCTTCCATGCTTTATTATTGCTTCTAAATAGTATCTCTTCAGCCCCTCTTTAAATAGTGGCGGCAACTTTGTAGCATCAATATAACCAGATATCAGACGGCAATTATTATAATGGCCGGCACTGAAATTATAATCTTCTGACATAAGATGTCCGTTATTGTTTACCAGATATACTGCAAAGAGTTCAACCAGTGATCTGAATTCCACTGTAGATGTATCCGCTGAAGGATTATTCCTGCTGATAAATTCTCTGACCGCCTTTAAATATCCCTTTTTATCTGAACTACCCGGATTGAAATCTGTTGTAATTGTTTTAATCTCCTCCGGCACCTCTTCAAGTCTCTCAATAACCAGGACAGCTTTGGGTACCAGTCGGCGTCCTTCATCCCTGAGGGCCGGTTCAGTTATTGCAGAATCGTCTCTTTTTATTTCTTCTGTATCAATTTCGAATGATCCTGAAGCGAGACCGCTTGCTGAAACTGTGATCCGTATCTTTCCTGCCTTCCCTGTTGATCTTATCACGTTAAATACCGGCATCTCCGTATATCTTGCTCCCTGATCAGAACTATATCTGCCTCTGACCGATTCATACACCGGTGGTCCCGCCAGCGTTGCCGGTCCTGTTACTGACCATTTAATTGTGTTTGCGGCCCCGATGACGTGATTGCCCTGTGAATCAACAATATCTGCAGTTATTATGGCTACTGAGCCGCGATTTGCTCCGATCTTCTTGTGCGATCCTTTGACTACAATCTTTGCCGGTTCTCCTGACCCTGTTTTCTGATCAACTGTCTCACTTTCGGATGCAGGATACTGTTCAAGCACCTTAAACACCAGGTTATCATATCTGTGCCTGGCAAATGAACCGGCTGATCCGCCGGTGACCCGGTATGCAGTCAGTATCCGGGTTGTATCTTCTGCACTGGCATACTTTGAGTCTGCAGCATGATCTGTCATGCTGCCCATGCTCCAGAATAAAATGGAGGGGTGATTCCTGTCGCGGCGTATCATCTCTCTCATCTGTTGTTCCTGCATCTTTGCGGAGAAGGGCTGATTCCCTGTGCTGGGTGATTCTTCAATAACCACAAAGCCTTGATTATCTGTAAGTTCATATACCTGCTTATTCCCAGGATGACCGTAAGTAAGCAGGAAGTTACACAGGCGTTTCTCTGCAAAATTTTTGAAATCCATTGCAGAAATCCAGCCGGGCACAACTGCTCCGAGCCATGGATATTCCTGCCGATATATTCCGCCATTTATTATCAGCTTTTTGCCATTCAGATACAGGGCATTCTCATTGTAATCCCATCGGAACCACCTGAATCCCATGGGACTTGTATAGCTGTCAGTTACACTGACTCCGTCGGTCACTTCGGAGCAGACCCGGTACATGTAAGGATTATCCGGTGACCACAGATGTGGTTTCTTTACTTTCTTTGATACCTGGTCGAATTCGTATAACTGTCCCGGGTTAATTGTATTTTTCGATTTTATTGTCTGAATTATTTTTCCTGAAGCATCTATTAAATAAGTAATCAGCATGCAATTCTTTGGCTGGTCATAATCATTTTTCACCCAGGTCCGGATCCTTACTACTGCAGCTTTTTCTGATACCATCGGTGTGGTAATAAAGGTACCTCCTTCATGTGATGCTGATCCCTGCATAGGTATATACAGCTTCTCTTTTATTGAAATTGTAATATTCCTGTTCACACCACCGTAAACATCAAAGTTGGCGGGATTCATCGGCGGTATATTATATTCGTCATTTTTCCTGTTATTTACAGCAATCGCCAGAACATTATCCTTTCCAGGGACAATAAGGCCGGTCAGGTCAAAATCAAATGAGCCGTACCCTCCCTTGTGATCACCCAGATACTTTCCATTCAGCCAAACCTTGCAGTATTTCTGAACCCCTTCAAATTCAACAAATATCTTTTGTCCTGCAAACCTCTCACTAACAGCAAAATGCTTGCGGTACCAGCCCCATCCTCTCCACCAGTAGGGAGTATCATTTTCCGATGTATCTTTAATAAAAGGGTGGATATCACCTGTGGTCTCATAGGTTGACCAGGTATGAGGAATACTGATTGTCGGCCAGTTCAGATCATTATAACCTGCAGCTTCATATCCATCTCCTGCGTTCTCATTCGGATAATAATTGAAGGTCCAGTTGGTGTTGATTGTCTTTTCGATCCTTGGACATTCAACTAAATCTGTCAACTTCTTTTGTGCAGCCGTTGAATAAAAACACGATACTACCAGGAAGAGTATTATGATTTTCTTCATAGCAGGAATTTTTCTGACAATAAAATTACTATAAATCTCCGGTAAAACATTTTTATTAATTTAATTAAAAAAAATTAACTTTTTCTTTGATCTATTAAAATAAAATCTATCTTTGTCCGTCGATTTATAAAAAACAATGACGAAAACTTTAATACATATTATTACCCTCATCCTTATAATTGTGCCCAGCACATGATCCGGGAATAATATGTATTACTATAACTGTACAGAAGCTTTCCGGATGACCGGGAAGCTTTTTTTTAAAATAATTTTTTCAGTATGAAGAAAAGGTTAAGAAGCTCAAAAACCACTACAGGCAGGAACATGGCGGGAGCCAGGAGCCTTTGGCGTGCCAACGGAATGAAGGAGGAGCATTTCGGCAAACCTGTTATAGCCATTGTCAATTCGTTTTCCCAGTTTGTTCCCGGACATGTTCATCTTCATGAAACCGGACAGCTGGTGAAAAGGATTATTGAGAATCGCGGATATTTTGCTGCCGAATTCAATACAATAGCAATTGATGACGGTATAGCTATGGGCCACCAGGGTATGCTTTACTCCCTGCCCTCACGCGAGCTTATAGCCGACAGTGTTGAATATGTCTGCAATGCACATTGTGCAGATGCGATGATCTGTATCAGCAACTGCGATAAAATTACTCCGGGAATGCTGATGGCGGCGCTTAGACTCAATATACCTGCCGTTTTTGTATCGGGCGGACCTATGGAGGCAGGTATTCTGGGGAACAGACATCTCGACCTTGTGGATGTAATGATAGATGCTGCCGACAAAAGCATCAGCGAAAAGGAACTGGAAGAGATTGAAAAATCTGCATGTCCTACCTGCGGATCCTGCTCGGGAATGTTCACTGCTAACTCGATGAACTGTCTCAATGAGGCCCTGGGCCTTGCGCTCCCCGGAAACGGAACAGTGGTAGCTACACATGTCAACAGGATTAACCTGATTAAAAAAGCAGCAGAACTTATCGTTGATCTTACATACAGGTACTATTATGATGGTGATGAGAGTATACTTCCACGATCAATAGCTACCCGGGCAGCTTTTCTGAATTCCATGGCGCTCGATATTGCCATGGGTGGCTCGACCAATACAGTGCTGCATCTCATGGCACTCGCCAGTGAGGCAAAAGTAGAGTTCACAATTAAAGATGTTGATGAACTCTCACGGAGAATTCCGAATTTATGCAAGGTGGCTCCAAGCTCTTATTATCATGTACAGGATGTTAACCGTGCCGGAGGCATAATGGCAATAATGGGAGAGCTTGAACGTGGCAAACTTATAGACACCTCAGTGAGACGTGTTGATTATCAATCACTTAAGGAGGCAATAAAAGACTGGGATATTATGGGTGGAAATGCAAAACCTGAAGCAAATTCTCTTTTTATGAGTGCACCGTCGATGAAACATAGTCTTGTAATGGGATCTCATGACACCATGTATGATGAAACCGACACCGACAGAAGAAAAGGATGTATAAGAAGCATTGAATTTCCATACAGCCGTGATGGAGGATTAGCTGTTCTCTTCGGGAATATTGCCGAAAATGGCTCTATTGTAAAAACTGCAGGTGTTGACCGGGCATTACTTAGCTTCTCTGGTCCTGCCGTTGTATTTGAATCCCAGGAGGAGGCCTCTGAAGGGATACTGAACGGAAAAGTGAAGGCAGGAGATGTGGTTGTTATCAGATATGAGGGCCCTAAAGGAGGTCCGGGAATGCAGGAGATGCTCTATCCTACCTCCTACATCAAATCAAAAGGACTCGGTGAAAAATGTGCTCTTATTACCGATGGCAGATTTTCAGGCGGCACATCCGGATTATCAGTCGGACACATCTCACCTGAAGCTGCCGCCGAAGGTACACTTGCACTTATTCGCAACGGCGATATTATAGAGATTAAGATTCCTGATCGCAGTATTAATATTAAAATAAGTGATAATGAGTTAAAAACCCGTCGAAAGAAAGAAGAAGCAAAAGGCAGTAATGCCTTTAAACCGGAAACCAGGAAACGGGAAATACCTGCTTCATTAAGAGCTTATGCAGCATTTGTGAGTTCAGCAGATAAAGGAGCAGTAAGGATGGTTTAATAAGTTGAAGAGGGCTGAAGAAGTTAAAGAAATAATAAGATAATCAGATCGCATGATTGCACTATAAATTAATAAATATGAAATCTCAAAAAGAAACAAAACAAGAGAAGGCAAAAATTAACGGTAAGAAAGAGATAACAGGTGCAGAGGCATTATTGAGATGCCTGATTGAAGAGGGAGTAGATACCATCTTCGGGTACCCCGGAGGAGCCATAATGCCGGTATACGATAAATTGCTGGATTATAAAAGCAAACTGAGGCATATACTTACCCGTCACGAACAGGGAGCGGCACACGCTGCCCAGGCTTACTCTATGGTCACAGGCAAGCCGGGGGTATGCTTTGCAACATCAGGTCCTGGTGCAACAAACCTGATAACCGGGATTGCCAACGCCTATCTTGACTCTGTTCCGGTGGTATTCATAACTGCCCAGGTAGTATCATCACTCATCGGGACAGATGCCTTCCAGGAGACAGATATTCTCGGCGTATCGATGCCAGTTACAAAATGGAACTGCCAGATAAAGAAAACTGAAGATATCCCCGCAATGATAGCCAAAGCTTTCTACCTGGCAACAACCGGCAGACCAGGACCTGTGCTGATCGATATCACAAAGGATGCTCAGCAGCAAAAACTCTCATTTAAATATGAAAGATGCAATTACCTGAGAAGCTACAATCCACATATTCCATTGAATACCAGGGCAATAGAATCAGCTGCAATAATGATAAACCATGCCGAGAAACCACTTATACTTGCCGGGCATGGTGTCCTTATTTCAGGAGCAGTGAATGATCTCAGGGAATTTGCCGAGAAAACGGGGATCCCCGTGGCAGTAACTCTTCTGGGTCTCTCATCATTCCCCTCGGGACACAGGCTGTATGCAGGATTCCTTGGAATGCATGGTAACTATGCACCCAACCTGCTTACCAATGAAGCTGACCTTATAATTGCCATTGGTATGCGTTTCGATGACCGGGTTACCGGCAATCTTAAAAAATATGCAAAAAATGCAAGAATAATACATATTGAGATCGACGAGGCTGAAATTAATAAGAATGTACCGATAGATCTTGAAATTCATAATGATGCAAAAGAGGTCCTTCAGCATATTATCCCGCTTGTGGAACATAAATCTTATGAATCATGGATCCGTGAATTCAGAATCTGCGATAAGATTGAATATGAGAAGGTCATTAAACCGGAAACAGATCCCCAATCAGGTGATATAAGGATGGGTGAGGTTGTAAGGAACATATCGGAACTGACACATGGTAAATCGATAATTGTAACCGATGTCGGACAGCATCAGATGTCGGCCGCACGTTATTATAAATTCATTGAACCTGATAGTCTTGTTACCTCAGGCGGCATGGGTACTATGGGATTCGGGCTTCCGGCAGCTGTAGGAGCAAAAATAGGAAACCCTGACAGAGAGGTAATTGCATTTATCGGCGACGGAGGATTTCAGATGACCATTCAGGAAATGGGAACGATAATGCAATATAACATACCTGCTAAAATTATTATCCTCAACAACGGATTCCTTGGGATGGTGAGACAATGGCAGGATATGTTCTTTAAGAAAAGATATGCATCAACAGAACTGGTCAACCCCGATTTTATTAAGATAGCCGAGGGTTTTAGCATCCCGGGGAAGAGGGTCGCGGAGAGAAAGGAGCTCAGGAGTTCTCTCAAGAAAATGCTGGCTGCAAAGGGGCCATATATCCTTGATATTCATATCGAAAAGGAGGGGAATGTACTTCCCATGGTGGAACCGGGAGCATCAGTATCAGAAATAACATTAAACTACAAATCATAAAATGGAAAACCAGGAATTTACAATTTCATTATTCAGCGAGGATCACATAGGTATTCTTAACCAGATCACCATAATACTTACCCGGCGTCAGATAAACATTGATAGCATTACAGCTTCTGAATCGGTGGAGAAGGGAGTTCAGCTTCTTACATTCGTTGTAAGAACAACACCCGACATGGTAAGAAAAGTGGCAAAACAGATGGAAAAGCTGGTTGATGTTCTGAAAGTCTTCGTCCATACATCTGATCAGATTATCTACCAGGAGATAGCATTGTTCAAAGTAACAACCAAAGGACTCATGTCAGGAGATGTAATTGATTCCATTGTCAGGTCATATCATGCCAGAATACTTGAGGTGAAGCCTGAATATATTGTACTTGAGAAGACGGGCCATAAAGCCGAAATAGCTGAATTGCTTGCCTATCTTGAACCATTTGGGGTGCTTCAGTTTGTCCGTTCAGGCAGGGTGGCAATAACAAAACAGGTCAGGGAGCTCAACTCATATCTTAAGGAGATGGATGAGGCCCACAGATTTAAAACTGAAGATGTGGAATATAATAAGAACTAGCCCCTCTGCCCCCCTGAAGGGGGGTTGAAACCCATAACCAGATTATGAATGTAATGGGTTAATAGCCCCCTTCAGGGGGGATGGGGGGTTTTTGAATATATAACATAAATTAAAAACTAAATATTATGGCAAAGATTGATTTTGGCGGAGTAGTTGAAAATGTAGTTACCAGGGATGAATTTCCGCTTTCCAAAGCTCGCGATGTCCTTAAAAATGAAATTGTTGCAGTTATAGGTTATGGCGTTCAGGGACCGGCCCAGGCAATGAATATGAAGGATAACGGTATTAATGTCATCGTGGGACAGAGTCCTGAATTCAAAGCCGACTGGGATAAGGCAGTTAAGGATGGTTTTATACCGGGCAAGACTCTCTTTCCTGTCGAAGAGGCAGCATCAAAAGGGACAATAATTCAGTATCTTGTTTCCGATGCTGCCCAGCGTATTTTATGGTCCCGGTTAAAACCCTGTCTGAATAAGGGAAATGCCCTCTATTTTTCCCATGGTTTCTCAATAACCTACAAAGAGCATACGGGAGTTATTCCTCCTGCAGATATAGATGTAATTCTTTGTGCTCCAAAAGGATCCGGAACCAGCGTTCGCAGGAATTTCCTTGCCGGTGCGGGGATAAACTCGAGTTATTCAGTATTCCAGGATTTCACGGGTAAAGCTGAAGAGAGGACGTTAGCCCTCGGAATTGCTATAGGTTCCGGCTACCTCTTCCCGACAACCTTCGAAAATGAGGTTTACAGTGACCTCACAGGTGAACGTGGAGTTCTCATGGGTGCTCTTGCAGGAATCATGGATGCCCAGTACCAGGTACTTAGACAGAATGGACACAGCCCTTCCGAAGCCTTCAACGAAACAGTTGAGGAGCTTACCCAGAGTCTGATCCGTCTGGTTGATGAAAATGGGATGGACTGGATGTATGCAAATTGCAGTGCAACAGCACAAAGGGGCGCTCTTGACTGGCGGCCTAAATTCAGGGATGCCACACTCCCCGTATTCTATGAACTTTATAAAAGAGTGAAATCGGGAGAGGAGTGTGTGAGAGTGCTTAAATCAACAGGTACTCCAAACTATAAGGAACTTCTCGATGCCGAGCTCAGGGAGCTTGGTAATTCAGAACTATGGAAAGCTGGAGCTGCCGTCAGAAAGTTAAGGCCGATAAAAGAATAATCATGAAAAACAAAATACTATGAACGAAAAAGTAACGATTTTCGATACTACCCTCAGAGACGGCGAACAGGTACCCGGATGCCAGCTTAATACAATTGAAAAGATCCAGGTTGCCCAAGCCCTTGAAGCTCTCGGAGTAGATGTGATAGAAGCAGGCTTCCCGGTATCAAGTCCTGGTGATTTCAAATCAGTTGTTGAGGTATCCAGGGCAATATCAAATCCCGTGATCTGTGCACTTACACGGGCAGTTAAAAAGGATATCGAGGTTGCTGCCGAAGCACTCCAGGATGCAAAAAGAAAGAGGATACATACAGGTATAGGCACCTCCTCTCTCCATATAAAATACAAAATAAAATCAACTCCCGAAGAGATACTTAAAAGGGCGGCTGATGCAGTAAAATATGCAAAAAAATTTGTTGAGGATGTTGAGTTTTATGCGGAAGATGCAGGCCGCAGTGAGAACAAATACCTGGCCAGGGTGATAGAGGCTGTAATCAAAGCAGGGGCCACTGTGGTAAATATACCTGACACAACTGGTTACTGCATGCCTGAGGAATATGGAGCCAAAATAAGATACCTGAAGGAAAATGTTCCGAATATCCACAAAGCAGTCATATCAACTCATTGTCATAATGACCTGGGAATGGCTACGGCAAATACAATGATGGGTATCATTAACGGGGCAAGACAGGTGGAGGTAACTATAAACGGTATTGGCGAACGGGCGGGAAACACTTCGCTTGAGGAGGTGGCAATGATTATTAAGAGCCATCATGATCTAAATCTGAGGACCGATATCAATACAAAGCTCATATATAGTACGAGCCGTCTTGTTTCCACTCTAATGAGTATGCCCGTACAGGCAAATAAGGCCATTGTAGGCCGAAATGCATTTGCCCATTCATCAGGTATCCATCAGGATGGTGTGCTCAAACGCCGGGAGAACTATGAAATAATTGATCCCTCAGAAGTTGGAATACGCGAATCATCAATCATCCTCACCGCACGAAGCGGCAGGGCTGCACTGAATCACCGCCTTGAAACGCTCGGTTTTAAATTTGACAAAGAGGAACTTGATGAACTGTACCATCGCTTTCTACAACTGGCAGACAGAAAGAAGGAGATAAACGATGAGGATATCAGGATTCTTACAGGTGAGGTCTTCCAGGGGGAAAAATCGCTCAAACTTGAACTTTTGCAGGTTACATGCGGGAAATCAGCCATACCGGTAGCCACTGTCGGCATGAAGATAAACGGTGAGGTCCATACCTCTACAGCATCAGGAAACGGACCAGTCGATGCAGCATTTACTGCAGTCAAGCACCTGATAAGCAAGACAATACATCTCGAGGAGTTTCTTATTCAGGCAATTACCAAAGGCAGTGATGACCTGGGGAAAGTGCATGTGCAGGTGGAACACCAGGGAAAGATATATTATGGATTTGGAGCAAATACTGATATAATTACTGCCTCGGTGGAGGCATTTATTGATGCAATTTCAAAGATACAATGACCCCAAAAACACTTTTTGATAAGATATGGGACAGCCACGTGGTTCGTTCTATTAACGGAGGACCGGATGTACTTTACATTGACAGGCACTATATCCATGAAGTAACAAGCCCGCAGGCTTTTGAAGGCCTGAGACAAAGAGGAGTATCCGTCTTTCGTCCCCGTAAAACTGTTGCCACAGCCGATCATAATATTCCCACGACAAACCAGGACCAG
>CAZHRV010000160.1:0-8910 GCA_964535035.1 uncultured Rikenellaceae bacterium | reverse complement strand
CCGCGGGAAACCGCGGGATTTTTGTTTTCAGAATGGCCGTACAAAACTCTTTTTATTAAGGCCGGGCTGAAAACAAAAATACAAGGCGAGTGAAACGAGCCGGGAGTAATTTGGAGTTGCAGGAACTCTCCTCAGGGATCATCCAACAGAGATCACACTTGAACGAAGTGAAAGTGTGATCTCTGACGACGGCGAGTTATTATTTATGGCGAGCAATCCCCGGTTTCTCATGTACCCCCTCCGCTCACCACACACGAGGTACTAAGCGGTACCTTACTTTCTTTGCATAATCGGCATAACCCGGCAATTCTTGCTGTAAGGTATTGTCTTCCATATAAGTACGGATAACAAGTATTATTATGAGAAGAATAGCCGGTATAAATGTCCATTCTGAATCAAGCAGCAGAGGTATAACGGGATAAGTTATTAACGATCCGGCATAACCGGGATGACGGACCCAACGGTAAGGCCCTCCGGATACGACCTTGTGGTTGCGATCGGTCTGAATACGGACCATACCCGAGAAGAACCTGTTTTCAATAAGGGCATAGGATGCCAGAGTATATCCTGCCAGGATGATAATGAGTGATATTATTTTCAAAGGGAGGCTGAATCCGGGTGACCAGTGGAACAATTCATCCAGTCCGGCTACAAGGGGTATTATCCCGCCTCCAAGCCCAACCAGAGGAGCCAGGATCCTGTCAAAATCCTTTGCATTTTCATGCTGCATAAACCGTGCCCGCTCACGAAGAATATCGGGATTACGCCTTGCTGCCAGGAAACGGCTTATTGCAAAGCTTGTTATGCTGATACCCGCATAAACCCATGCCTCCCACCAGTTCCACCGCCAGGAGATCAGCAATGGAAGAAACGGAATTACAACAATGAAAAACAGCATCAGCACAATAGCACTCAGCGGTATGCTCTTTTTATTATCATTTATACCAGTCTCCATTTTTCACAGATAAATATTACTTAACAATTTTATATCTGTTTCAAAAATAAGATTTTAAGTGTATTAAACACACTATTTCTTTATTATTCTTTTAGTAGTAAAATAATCAGGACCGAGCAACCCGCATTCACCGAGGATCCAGTACCGAGGACCCAGTACCGAGGACCCAGCATCAAGAATATTTAATCCCTCATACTCCGCCGGTTCAAACCACCAAAAGGGCCATTGGTCAAAATATGAACCTATTATGACGAAAAAATAAAAAAAAATAGTACCTTTCAAAGTTGTAGGTAAATGTTATAGTAAGATACTTTAAAAGAATATTTAAGAAACAGGGATACTAAAAGGTAAAAAAAATGAAAAGGCATCATCTTCATAAGACTCTTTTAATACTGGCTGGACTGCTTCTGTTGCAGGTTTACCCGGTATGGTCCCAGCAAAATTATCTCTCATATAGTCCTTCAGATAAAACGGTTTCCTTCTTTGATAATTTTGACGATAATTCAAAGCAGTGGATAACCGATAATCTCTGGATCAGCGGAAAGATTACTGGCGGACATTATGACATCACATGCAAAGACTACCAGATGTCGACAGGACTCTCCTGCAAGAGTGTGGTTCTTGAGCCGGGACGTGATTATGAGATTGAGGCGGCAATTAAAGTATTGAAGGGTACAGGGGCCCTTGTATTCGGGATGACTGATAAATATGACCATTACAGGGTTGAGATATCCGATAACAATACCCTGGAAATCCTGATGGATACTCCTTCAAAAAAGAAAAAAGTAGAAAAGCTATTTACCGCTTCCGACAACTATCAGATCAGTAAAAATACTTATAATAAGCTGACAATAAGGTCTATAGGTGGAGTTGTCTATGTATTTGCAAACGAAATTCTGGCAGGGCAGTTTATCGGTATAAAACCTGAAGGAAACAAGGTTGGTTTCAATGTGGGAACAAATTCAGAAATATCTGTTGATTATCTGAATGCAGCCTGTCTTAAGAGCCAGGCTGCACCACTGATGGCTGAGAGAAGCAATGTTCAGCAGGCAGCAGAAGTTCCGGCTGTCAAAACTGAAACAGCTCCTGCCAAAACTCAGACTACTACCGCTAGTAAGGTTACCAGCCCGCAGATTACCTGGGTCAGTCCATCAAGGCCCAATACAACCCTTGAATCATTCAATGCAAGAGTCAGGGCCTCGGTGAAATCTTCTACAGGACTTAAATCGGTGCTCCTCTATCTGAACGGTGTATCAAAAGGTGAAGCCGAAATAGTACCGTCAACAGATGATAGTGAAACATTTACTATAGAAAAGAATGTGACCTTCGGTCCTGGTGAAAACAATGTCTATCTTGTTGCAACAAACAATGAAGGAGCAACAAAATCGGAGCTGCGGTATTTCTCAAACCCTTCAGCTGTTGTACCCGGTGTTGAATGGTCAAATCCTTCCACTGCCAATACGGTGGTGAGCACGGAAGCCCTTAACATAGGAGCTTGCATTAAATCTCCCACAGAGCTGAGGTCAGTAAGGATACTGGTGAACGGGAGCATACAATCTGAAGACAATGTGTTCCAGGCATCTACGGCAGGTGATTGCAATTATAACTGGCAGAGTTCGGTAATATTGAAAGAGGGTGATAACAGTATATTTATTATAGCAACAAATATTGCAGGCAGTACAACATCAGATAAACGTGTTATCAAGCTTGAACCTGCACTTACCGAGAAACGTATTGCACTGGTCTTTGGTAATTCGGAATATACTAATGGTACTCCTCTCAAGAATCCCGCTAATGATGCTAACCTGATGGAAGGAACGCTCAAGGAACTGGGATTTGAAGTCATAAAGAGGCTCAATGCCAACAAGGATCAGATGATGACGGCAATCCGGGAGTTTAATGAGAAACTGCCTGATTACAACGTTGCTTTATTTTATTATGCAGGGCACGGTAACCAGGTGGACGGCAAGAACTACCTTGTACCAACGGATGCACTCCTTGAAAAACCTGGCGATTGCAGGTTTGAAGCTATCGCTGTTGATTTTATAGTTGAGGAATTCGAGAGGTACCAGGACAATACAAATATTGTGATCCTTGATGCCTGCCGTAATAATCCTTATACTGCCTGGGCAAGAGGAGGAGATGCAGGTTTCAGAGCTATGTCATTCTCAAGCGGGACAATAATTGCCTTTGCTACTTCTGAAGGTGCAACTGCAGCTGACGGCAGAGGAGCAAACGGCCTCTTTACCGAAGAACTGGTTAAGCAAATGTCGGTGCCACAATCTATTTTGAGTGTCTTTATGAATACACGGGCACAGGTAAGGAAGCTGAGTAACGGTGCGCAGGTGCCTACGGAGTGGAACAAGCTTAACGGTGATTTCTCTTTTAAGAAATAATATTTATAATATAGATACTGATAACCCTTTTGAGGCAAATACATAATGATTTATTGTGCGGTACGGAATGCAGGAATATGAATTCGTCTCAGTTTTCTTATTCTTAGTTTAACATTAAAGTCATAATGTTATGAAAAGATTTTTTCACCGGATGTTCCTGCCCGGAGTATTATTTTTTTTATCATCTCATATTCTTATTTGCCAGACATTTACCGAACAAACAGGAATTTTATTAACGGGCGTCTCTGCCAGTTCTGTTGCATGGGGTGATTATGATAATGACGGAGACCTGGATATTCTACTGACAGGAGGTCCCTCAGGACCTGCAATATCAAAGATTTACAGGAACGATGGTACCAATACCTTTACCGAACAAACAGCCATTTCACTGACTGGTGTGAAAAACGGCTCCTCAGCCTGGTGTGATTTCGACAACGACGGCGACCTGGATATTTTATTAACAGGAGAAGCTGCTACAGGGAAGGTTTCTGAAATATACCGCAATAATGGTAATAACAGCTTTACAGTTCAATCGAGTATTATTCTGACAGGAGTTTATTACAGCTCAGTGGACTGGGGCGACTATGATAATGACGGCAACCCTGATATATTATTAACAGGTTATACAGGTGATTCGGAACGTATTTCCAAGATATACCGTAATAATGGTGATATTACTTTTACCGAACAGATAACTATTTCATTGCCTGGAGTGTATGACGGCTCTGCAGACTGGGGTGATTACGACAACGACGGAGACCTTGATATTTTATTGATTGGATGGACAGATAATGACTATATAACAAAGATATACCGTAACAATAGTGATAATACCTTTATCGAACAGTCTGATATTAGTCTACAAGGAGCAGATGCGGGTTTGGCAGTCTGGGGCGATTATGACAATGATAGTTACCTCGATATTATAATGACTGGAAACTCAGGTGAAGGGTTTATAACAAAGATATACCGTAACAATAGTGATAACAGTTTTTCTGAGCAAACAGATATTATATTGCTCGGAATGCTATGGAGTTCTGTAGCCTGGGGCGATTATGACAACGATGGCAACCTTGATATTTTATTGACAGGATGGAAAGATGCCCTGGAATATTATTCCATAATATACCGCAACAATGGTGACAATAGTTTTACAGAACAAACCAGTATTGTTCTGACTGGGGTGTATGATGGTTCGTCAGTTTGGGGTGACTATGACAATGACGGCGACCTGGATATTTTGCTGACAGGAACCCAGGCTTCATCTCCGAATTATATCTCAAAAATATACAGCAACGAGGGTACAACATTTAACACGGCACCTTCAGCACCCTCTAACCCGGAAGCTGTAGTAAATGCTGACAGCGTCACTTTTACATGGGACATGGCTGTAGACAGTGAGACTCCTCAAAATGTTCTGACTTACAATATCTATGTAGAAACTATGCCTGAAGGAGTAGATGTTGTAAGTCCTATGGCTTCAACCAGCACCGGGTATAGGCGAATTCCTGCCAGAGGTAATGCGGAATTCAATTATGACGGTTATACCATTCATAATCTTGAACCAGGAACATATTACTGGGGCGTTCAGGCAATCGACCAGGCTTTTGCAGGCGGAGAATGGGCGTATGGGAATTCGTTTACAATTCCCCCTGATCCTCCGGTTACTGAGGCTGCAAGCAATATCACTCAGACCAGCTTTACAGCCAATTGGAGTAGCTCTGCTGCAGCTACCGGCTATCTGATTGATGTTGCAAGCGATCAGGCCTTTACTTCATTTGTAGCCGGGTGCAATGGATACGATGTGGGTAATGCAACAAGCCATGGAATCTCCGGACTTACAGATTATACAGAATATTTTTACAGGATACGGGCCTACAATGTAGAAGGCACCAGTACATATTCCGATACCATGAGTGTAGTAACATTACATGGTTCGGATTATTATGTGGATGCAACAGATGGTGATAATTCTACTGGAGACGGAACTGCAATAAAGCCCTGGAAAACAATTACATATACTCTGGACAACTTAACAGGAACCGGACGCAGAACAATCCATGTTGCCCCGGGAACATACGATACAGCGCTGGGCGAGATATTCCCGTTATTGATGGTCGACAGTGTATCTCTGGTAGGGAATGGATCTGGTTCGTCAATCATCAATGCAGATTACACCAATTATATCATTACCTGTTCAGGGATTCTCGATCCGGAAATGAGAATAGAAGGATTTACAATTACAGGCGGCACGAGTGCCGGCTATGGTGGAATTTATATCAGTATGGGCTCACTCCTGAGAATTAATGATAATCTGATAACCGATAACTGGGCTTTTGGAAATGCCTCAGGAGGTGCACTGCATATCGTAAATTCATCGCCACGCATTGAATACAATCAGATAACCGCAAATCATGGAGCAGATATAAATCAAGGAGCCTGCATTTATATTTCCGGTACAGGATCTGCTCCTGTTATTTCAAACAACACAATTTCAGAAAACAGTAACGATGTTGATGTGGGAGGAGGAGTAATAGGAGCAGGTACAATTTATGTTATAGATGCATCAGGGACTGTAATACATAACAATATAATCACAGATAATAATCATGGTTACCCTTGGGAAGAGGGCGGAGTAGTATATATGAGAAACTGTTCTCCAAGTGTTAAATATAATCTGATTGCTGGAAGCAACGGAAACGGCATTTGTGTTTTTTACTCCGGTTCTTCACCATCGATTGTAAATAATACAATTTCAGACCATGCTCATTATGGAATATTCCTGTATGCGGGGACACCTGACTCGATTGTCAATAATATTATATCTTATAATGGAGATTATGGAATTTATGAGTATTCTGCCGGTTATGACCCGGAAAAAGTATGGTACAATCTCTTTTATCAGAACAGTGCAGGTCATTATTATGACGAACATGCAACTACATATACAGCTATATCTGTATTAGATGCTGAAGTGCCTGAGTGTGAAAATAATATAGAGGGAGACCCCCTGTATATTGACAGGACACACGGTAATTATCACCTGGATAATTCTTCCCCTGCAATTAATGCCGGGGATCCGAACAGTCCCCTTGATCCTGACGACTCACGTGCAGATATCGGGGCATATTATTATACCCCACCTCCTGATGCCCCCGTGGCAACAGCAGCCACAGAAATAACATACTACAGCTTCGATGCTAACTGGACAATGTCTGAAGGTGCTTCCGGGTATAACCTTGATGTCTCTACAGATGTTGATTTTACAACTTTTGTCACCGGTTATAACAGTAAGCCTGTGATGAATGAATCAGTTTTTACAGTAACGGGGCTGGATCATAATATAGTATATTATTACAGGGTCAGGGCATCTAATTATACCGGTTCAAGCGGTAACAGCAATGTTATTAATGTTGCAACATTGCAGATCCCGGCACCCGAAGCTCCTGTGGAACTCGATGCAACAAATATCTCTACAACAAGCTTTAGCGCTAACTGGGATCCTTCTGACCTGGCAGCAGGATATTATCTTGATGTTGCCCTCGATGATACATTTACCAGTTTTGTAAGCGGTTTCAATAATCACAATGTTGAGAATGTAACCACCTATAGTGTAACTGGTCTCACACCAAATACAGATTACTATTATCGGGTAAGAGCATATAATGACGGGGGTGTGAGTACTTATTACAGTAATACGGTAAGCCTTACAACACTCCAGATACTTCCTCCGAATACCCCGGCTGCAACAGCAGCAACAGATATTACTCAGGTAAGTTTTGTTGCCAACTGGAATGCTTCGGCAACTGCTGATGGATATTATCTCGATGTAAGCAGTGAAGGCCAAGGCACCTTTCTGACATTTCTTGACGGATATAATGCCCTTGATGTTGGAGATGTGACATCTTATACAGTAACAGGACTTACACATAGCAGTCAATATTTTTACAGGTTAAGAGCATATAATGCCGGTGGCGAGAGTTCAAATTCAGCAGTGATATCAGTGATAACACTTCCTGAACCGCCTCCTGCTCCTGTTGCCCTTGAAGCATCCGAAACAACTTACAATAGTTTCACTGCAAACTGGGAACATGCCGTCCCCAACACTGACGGCTATTATATCGACTGGACGACAGATAACACATTTACAGTATATGACAGACTTCAGCTAGGGTATTTTACATCATACAATTTAGCAGGATTAGATCCGAATACTACCTATTATTACAGAATAAAAGCATATAACAACGGAGGGATCGGAGAAGCTTCCAATATAATAACTGTAACCACGCTCGAAATCCCTCCCCCTGATGCTCCAGTGGCTGTTGATCCTCCTTATGTAGGACAATTAGACTTCAAGGCAGCCTGGTATATATCAGAAAATGCAACGGGCTATTTTATAGATGTTGCAACAGATAACACATTTACTTCATTTGTAGATGGTTATGAGAATCTGGATGTTGGTGATAATTTAAATTATATCATAAGAGATTTAACAGCAAATACAACCTATTATTACAGGGTACGTGCTTATAATAATAAAGGGACAAGTGATAATTCCAATGTTATTATAGTAACAACGTTGCTGAATCCTCCTGATCCGCCCGCGGCGCCAACCGCTGATCCTCCAACCAATATTACACAGACAAGTTTCACGGCAAACTGGTCCGGCTCCGACAATGCGGTAGGTTATGAACTTGATGTAGCCACCGATGATCTGTTTACAAACTATGTAGCAGGTTACGAGGATATTGGAATAGACAATAGCCTTAGCTGTAATGTAACCGGTCTGTCCGCCGGAACTACTTATTATTACAGGGTACGTGCCTATCATCTGGTTTATACAAGCGATAATTCAGAGACAATTACAGTAACCACATTACCGGATCCACCGGAGATACCTGTTGCAAAAGATGCTTCAGCCTTGACTCAGACAAGCTTCAAAGCTAACTGGGAAACTTCAGAGACCGCAACAGGATACTATCTTGATGTTGCATCAGATGATTCCTTTACAACATTCATAACAGGTTATGAAAACCTTGATGTTTCAAATGTTTTGAGCTATAGTGTGACGGGATTAACTCTTAGTACAACATACTATTACAGGGTTCGGGCTTATAATGATGGAGGAGAGAGTGGCAATTCAAACTACATTACAGTCACAACCCTTCTTGATATGCCTGATGTGCCTTCGGCACCGGTTGCAAATAATGCTGATAATATAACACAGACAGGTTTCACAGCCAGCTGGAGCAGCATAGCTGAAGCCGAAGGATACTACCTTGATGTTGCTTATGATAATGCTTTCTCATCACATGTAACAGGATATTACAGTCTGGATGTAGGAAATATAACAACACTTAATGTATCAGGATTACTGGCAAAAACCGATTACTATTACAGGGTAAGCGCCTACAATGTAAGCGGAACCGGAGAATATTCAAACGTGATAACCGTTACCACACTGCCTGACCCGCCGCCACCACCGACAGGATTGACAGGTTTCTCATGCAACGACCTGGTATACCTTTCATGGAACCAGAGTACCGAACCGGATTT
>CAZHRV010000159.1:0-3184 GCA_964535035.1 uncultured Rikenellaceae bacterium | reverse complement strand
TCTTCTTCACATTTTGTGCTATAACTCGTAATAATCGTATATCCATTCACTATCTCCAAATACAACCCTTGATTACTCTCTTCATATTTTTTTATTGCTTCCTCAGTATCACATAATTCTATTACATTTCCTGTAACTGTTTTTGGATATCCCTCTACTGCTTGAGTTGTTCCTAAAATATGCGTAGTTGTACATATATAACATTTCTCTTTTTTACAACATATTGTGCTTAATGCTATTACTATTACTATTGCTACTGTTGCTATTTTCCTCATATTAATGCAATTTGTAATTGTTCCTGCAACTCCTGTAAATAACCCACTGCTCTATAAAATACGTTGCCCGATCTGTACTATTCTCCACATTTTATCTATTAAGATAACAAATGAGTGTGATGATTGTTATCCTATATGAATAGTGATTAACCTTATGCATAACATTCAGTAAATTATAAAAACCTGAAAAGCCCTGGATTTATCAACATAAATAATGAAATTATGAAAGATAAAGTTAATAAAACTATCACTCGCAGATTATTGTTAGACTGGTTAGGTAAATCTGTTGTTATAGGTCTCAGCAGTGATTTACTATTGTCATGTATTAAAGCAGATGATAAAACAGTAAATAATAATACAATTGTTAGTGAATTATCTGATGATCCTGCTATCAATTTGCCCATAGATGAAATTCCCCCGGAAAGACTATGGACTGAATTTACTGTAGATCCACAGGATCTTATCAATTTATTGAACAACTGGAAACTGGTTGTAAATGGACTTGTTAAAAATCCTATAGAAATCACATTTGAAGAAATGCTGAAATTACCACGTAAAGATCAGGTATCGGATTTTCATTGTGTCACCGGATGGTCAGTATATGATGTTCCCTGGAACGGATTTCACTTGTCAGCACTTTTTGAATTAGTGGAGCCTTCAGCAGATGCCAGTCATATTACATTCCATTCATATAGAAAAATATATTATGAATCTATACCAATGGAAGATGCTTTAAATCCTGCGACAATGATGGCATATGGTATCGATGGTTCTACAATTCCATTACCCCATGGTTTCCCCTTAAGATTAGTTGTACCGTATAAATGGGGATATAAAAGTGCCAAATATATTTATGGCATTGAATTAACTGACTCAGCCGTGCCGGGTTATTGGGAAACAGATGGGGAAAGTTATGATGGAAATGTGCCTGTGGCCAGGTAAAGATCTCTAAAGCGTATAATCAAAGATAGTTACGGTTGACACGGTAAAATCATATATAGCGACGTGACGGAGCCGAGTTATCAACCTTAACCCCTTCTTGTTTCTTCCTTTATCCGCTGAATATGTCCGCGTCCCAGTCCCTTGACTTCGCAGCCGAGCTCGAAATATCGCTTGATTTTTTCATCTGTCAGTATTCCAAAGCAGTCAATTATGGCTGCAGGCTGACCGATAGTTCTTACCACCTCATCAGGATCAAGATGAAGATATGCTT
Source organism: uncultured Rikenellaceae bacterium (assembly GCA_964535035.1). Lineage (GTDB taxonomy): Bacteria > Bacteroidota > Bacteroidia > Bacteroidales > VadinHA17 > LD21. The sequence goes on along the minus strand of CAZHRV010000159.1, from coordinate 1,696 downwards.
TATGAGGTACTGCAAATATTACAGCCTCAGCATGATTCAGAGCCTTATTAAGATTCGGTTCAATACGTATGTCTTTCAGTTTTTCCTGGTTTCGGAAAAATCGCGCTTTGCTTTGTCCCGGTGCCGGAAAGGTATCCTGCTGTTCAAATTCCCACCAGTGTTCCACATAGGGATCATGTACATGAATCTCCGCTCCCATTTCTGCAAGCTTCCGTATCACTACTTCCGAACCGCTGTAACGGGTATCTCCAACATCCTCGCGGTAAGCAGCACCAAGAACCAGTACATCAGCGCTGGCAATCGGCTGACCCATGTTCCGCAGAGCGTCCCGGGTAAGTTGTCCTACATGCAATCCCCTGGTATCGTTGATGTTAATCGCCAATGGTGTGATTTTGAAGATATCATCATCAAACCCAAGTATATGTTTATATGCCCATATTCCCAGTCCCCCGTCTTTTGGAAGGCAGTATCCTCCTATTCCCGGTCCCGGAAAAATCATATTACTGTGTGTAGGTCTCACTTTTATGGCTTTTATAACCTTGATAAGGTCTACACCGTTGCGTTCTGCGAAGAGACTCCACTCATCAAGGAAAGCCAGGATAGTCGCCCTGTAGCTGTTTTCCACGATCTTTGCTGTTTCTGATTCAATTGGCCTGTCCATAACTGTCAGAGGGTATTTTTCTGTATTAAGTACCTCATTCAGGAATTTAACAACCCGGTCCCTGGCCTTCTCATTAATCCCACTGCAGACACGCCAGAAATCGCGGATGCTGGCGACATAATTACGCCCGGGCATAACTCTCTCATAACTGTGAGCCAGCAGAGGATCCGATTCAATACCCCGATTTCTGAATACTTTTTTCATTATCGGGTATGCAACCTGTTCAGTTGTTCCTGGTGCAACAGTTGTCTCAATCAGAACAAGAGCTTCGGGTGGAATATTCTCTGCAATTACATGCAATGAAGCTTCAAGTGCAGCCATATCTGTCTGACCGTTGCGGACATTCCCAAGTCTCTCTTTAATATAATCACATTGCACGTCAACCACCACGATATCAGCTAGTTTCAGTACATCATATGTATATGTGGCTATTAATGTTTTCTTTTCAGTAACACATCGCTTTATCATTGGCTCAACCTCGGGATCCTCAGCTTTCACAGGTGAAATACCACGGTTCAGCAAAGGAATTTTCCAGAAGCTTCGTACACTGGGCCGCTGCATTCCAATCACAAATTTTGCAGGATTACCGTCTTTAGCAACAGTATCAGCCACTATAGCAGCCATCACAGCTCCTACAAATCCAACACCCATAACAACAACGATCTCACGATTCTTTAACCGTTCCTCTTCTACTCTGTTCTTCAGGTTCTCGAATTCCTCTTTGTAATCTTCCGGTTTTGGTAATGGGAACTTCTCCCCCCCGGGACTTATTGAATAATTCTCACTCATACTGCACTTGTTATTATGATAAGTAAAATAAATGACGAAGATAAATGTTTATACCGGATTTCAAAACGGATATTAAATCAGCACAGGTTCTGCAGTAATAAAATCTTGTATATTTGAAATACTTTTGATAACAGCAATCAAAAAATGAATACTCCACCAAAAGTACTCTTTACTCCATTTAAGCTTGGTCCCGTAACTCTGCGTAACAGGACAATACGTGCTGCTGCTTTCGAGGGAATGTGTCCG
>CAZHRV010000158.1:0-3358 GCA_964535035.1 uncultured Rikenellaceae bacterium | reverse complement strand
TATTGTTGTGTTAAAAATTTTTATTATCACGAGTTGCCGGGAGTAAATTTCGTTTATTATCTTGCGTGCCGGTTTCTACAAATATAAAAGCAATTATCAGCATTGGAAACCCGGCATAAATAATTATTAATATGAATGATCCGTCAACCACACCAAGGGACAGTTTTTCAGGCAGGTTTGCAGTTGTAGCAGCAATTGCAGGTTCTGCAATAGGTCTTGGCAATATCTGGAGATTTCCTTATGTGGCAGGCGAAAACGGCGGAGGAGCATTCTTACTGGTTTATCTGATATGTACAGTAGCCATAGGCATCCCTGTAATGACATCAGAATTTATAATTGGACGGGCAGCTCAGAGGAATCCTTACGGTGCATTCAAGACGCTTGCTCCCGGGACACCCTGGTTCCTTATCGGACTTATAGGTATTGCAGCTGCCTTCATGATACTCGCCTTCTATACAACAGTTGCCGGCTGGACACTCGAATATTTCTTCCAGTCGATTACAGGCAACCTGGCGGGAAAAAACAATGCTGAACTTACCGATATGTTTAACAGTTTCCAGAAGGGCTCTTTCCGCCCTCTTTTATGGTTTTTGATATTTATGGGATTTACAGGTGCCATAATCATTTCAGGAGTCAGGGAGGGGATTGAAAAATATACCAAGGTAATGATGCCATTTCTCTTTATCCTGCTTCTTCTTTTATGTGTCAGGTCTCTTACACTCCCGGGTGCTAAAGCAGGACTGCAATTCCTTTTTCATCCCGATATCAGCAAACTTACACCCAGGATGATACTTGAAGCTCTGGGACAATCTTTCTTTTCTTTAAGCATCGGTATGGGGACGCTGATAACCTATGGTTCATATATAAAGAAAAATGAAAACCTGATATCATCAGCCGGGATGGTTGCTATAGCAGACACAGCAGTAACTGTTATTGCAGGTATCGCTATCTTCCCTGCAGTTTTTGCCCTTGGCGGTTCGCCTGCCTCTGATACCGGTCTTGTTTTTATTGTATTGCCGGAGATCTTTCAGAAAATGCCCTTGGGCAATATTTTTGCAACTTTATTTTTTATACTTCTTGCAATAGCAGCATTTACCTCAACGATTTCAATTCTTGAAGTTATTGTTGCCTATCTCGTTGAAGAGCTTAAAATGAGCAGGCGAAAGGCAACCATTGCGGCTACACTATCTGTTTCTGTTCTGGGGGTGATAACAGCACTCTCATTTGGAGCTCTCAGCAATATAAGAGTAGCTGATAAAAATATTTTCAGTATCCTTGAATACCTAACTTCCAATATAATGCTGCCGATTGGAGGGTTCTTTATAGTTCTCTTTATAGGGTGGTTCTTCAGTCCCGTACTGGTTAAGAAGGAATTAACAAATGATGGCAGTCTCAAAGGAAGATATCTTCCTCTTTTCAGGTTTTTCGTGAAATTCATTGCACCGGTTGCAATAGCGATGGTGTTTTTATATAGTCTCGGAATTATCAAATAATCCCCCCTCCCTTCTAAAGGGGGGCTATAGATCCAACTATAAATTCTTTATTATCAGCCAATTATGGTTTTATGCCCCCTTTAGGGGGCTGGTCATCAGCCAGATGGCTGATGATCGGGGGTATTTCATATCTCATCAGAGAACACAACCCTCGGCAGATCTCTCATATTATATCGTGATGCCATTACTTCGCCGTATGCTCCGGCTGACCTTATTGCAAGAATATCTCCTCTCTGTGCCTCAGGAAGCTCAATGAATTTTGCAAACGTATCGGCTGATTCGCATACTGGTCCAACAACATCATACCTGTATAGATGTCCTTTTGACGTGAGATTTTCAATTTTATGATGTGCCTGATAAAGTGCAGGGCGAATAAGGTCGGTCATTCCCGCATCGATGATCGCAAATTGTGTATTACTACCGTTTTTTATGTATAACACTCTGGAGATCAGACTTCCGCATTGTCCGACAACTGATCTCCCGGGTTCCAGGTGCAGCTCCTGTCCGGGCCTCATATCTACGAATTCATGGATAAGATTAAAATACTCGGCAAACCGCGGGTTTTTATCGGGATCTTCATAGTCAATACCCAATCCGCCTCCAACATTGATCACTTTGAGATCAATATTGAGCGATGCAAACCAGTTCTGCAATTCGTTGATATGTGTACACAGGCTCTGAAAAACTGACATCCTGGTTATCTGTGAACCAATATGAAAATGCATGCCTGTAAGGTTTACATTTTGCATTTCGCGTAAGTTTCTGAGGATGTCATCGAGTTCCCATGTATGTATTCCGAACTTACTTGCTTCAATACCGGTGGTTATGTACTTATGGGTATGGGCTTCGATCAATGGATTGATCCTTAATGCAATACTAACTGTTTTATTCTGTAGTGAAGCAAGATGGTTTATCACTTCAATCTCTGCCATTGATTCGCAGTTGAAGCAGGATATATCTGCCCTGATAGCCGCTTCTATTTCTCTGTCTGTTTTCCCGACACCTGCAAAAACTATCTCTCCGGTATTAAAACCTGCTTCCATAGCTGCTGCAATTTCATTCCAGCTTACACAATCGGCTCCGAATCCGTATGATGAAATGATCTTCAGTATTCTTGGATTGGAGTTGGCCTTTACAGCGTAATGTATTTTGTATCCCGAATTTATTGACTCATTTTTCAGAGTATTGAGGGTGGCACTGAGAACATCGAGATCATAATAATAAAAAGGAGTGGGCTGATCCCGGAATTTTTCTATTGTTTTATTGTTGATCATTTTCTTAATTGAAAAGATGTTTACTTAAAAGTCTCAGGGCTTCTGTTTTATTCGATGTATCTACCAGTAAAGAGAGGCTGTTCGGACTTCCTCCATAAGAGATCATCTTCAATGGTATGGTATCGAGCGCCTGGAATATTTCCGGTGCTGAACCTACCTGCGCTGCCCTGAAATCGCCTACTACACAAATAATTGTCAGGTTTCTTTCCACCTCAACAGATCCCAGTTCCCTGAGGTCATTTGCAATCTCCTCGAGATACAGGGGATTATCGATTGTCAGTGATACTGCAACCTCGGATGTTGTGATCATATCGATAGGTGTCCTGTAGGCTTCAAAAATTTCAAATACTTTCCGCAGGAAGCCGTATGCCATTAACATTCTGTCTGATCTTATCCTCAGGACTGATATCCCGTCTTTTGCAGCAACTGCCTTGTAATCAGCGGGTTTGCTTGTTGATGTTATCAGTGTGCCCTCATCGTCAGGTTCCATGGTATTCTTTAACCTGACGGGAATATTTTTCTCCATTGCCGGATTGACACTTGCCGGGTGAAGTATTTTAGCCCCGAAATATGCCAGTTCGGCTGCCTCAT
>CAZHRV010000157.1:0-13223 GCA_964535035.1 uncultured Rikenellaceae bacterium | reverse complement strand
ACTACCTGATTTTAACAATCTGAAAGAATCATTTAAAGATGCATTTATCTTCTTCCGTCCCCGTGATATTGTAAGCGGTGATTTTTACTGGTTCGACAAACTGGATGATGAGAGGCATATCCTTGTTTGTGCCGACTCCACAGGTCATGGTGTGCCGGGTGCCTTCATGTCAATGATAGGATCAACCCTTCTCCAGGATATCGTTTCACGGCAGCGTATTTCAAAACCTTCAGAGGTGCTTACCATGCTTGACAAACAGATATTTTCAACACTTAACAGGAACCTTGAACTGGGTGTATCCAATGATGGAATGGACCTGGTAATCTGTGAGATAAACCCGGGCAAGAGGCATATAAGGTTCGCATCTGCAATGCGTCCTGTGATCATTGTTATGGGAGGAGAATCATATTATATCAAAGGTAACAGGTCATCAGTAGGCGGAGAATCAGTGATTGAGAAATATTATGATGACCAGGAGTATTATCTCAACGAGGGAGATGCGATCTATATGTTTTCAGATGGTCTTCCCGACCAGTTTGGTGGAGCTGACGGCAAAAAGATGAAAATTGCAAGGCTCAAGAAGCTTATTGAGGATGTTAATGATCTGCCTATGGATGGTCAGAAAGAGGTGATTACAAAGTTCTATGACCAATGGAAAGGAACGCATGAACAGGTTGATGATATTCTGCTGATAGGTCTGAGGATGTAAATCAAAAATGTTTAATATATTCCGTTGAATGAAAGCGGAATATCGTTTGTTAATACCGTGTTGCTGGGATTATCGGCCCTATCCTTGAGATAAAAATCATACCTGATCGTGTCATTGTCCTCAGGAACATAAAACAAGTAAATGAAAGTGATATATATTGTTCCTTTCAGGATCTTGTTTTGACCCTCTCTTTCCATATAGGGTATCCGGTAAGGTGAGGGTTTCATCGGATCATCATCTTCTACCTGCTCCATTATGCCGTCTATTTTCCTGAACATAGTAAAAAACAGGTCTGTAGTATCACCTTCAGTTGCTTCAGGCGATTCGAGACCCACGTTTCCGTCTCCATCCTCAAAATAAAACCTAAGCCTTCCTCCTTTACAGTTATTGCCCAGGATATCCGTTGTGTCGAAAACAGTAAAATTGTTAAATTCAATATATGGTTCAGGCGGCAGTTGCTGAATCTTTGTGCATGATCCGTAAATGGCGGCAATAAATATTATTAAAAGATACCTGATCGCTCTCATTCTTTTCGCGGTAATAATCTGTTTGTGCACAAAAACCACACCAAATATGTTCATTTTTTTCTGAAATATACTTTTAAAGGTATCCCTGTAAATTCAAAACGCTCTCTTAACCTGTTTTCAATAAACCGTCTGTAGGATTCTTTTACATACTGTGGCAGGTTGCAGAAAAAGGCGAAGGCGGGAACGGCAGATGGAAGCTGAGTTACATATTTTATTTTAACATGTTTGCCCTTCAGCGAAGGAGGAGGATTATTCCTTATTATTTCTAACATGATTTCATTAAGCTCCGGAGTGGGGATCTTTCTTTTCAGGTTACTGTTAACGCTTGCGATAACTTCAAGCACCTTGTGGATTCTCTGCTTGTTTATCGCTGAAATGAAAAGAATATGATAATCAGTGAAGGGAGCTGTTTTTTCTCTTATTCTCTTTTCGAATAATTTTGCCGTATTACTTTCTTTTTCAATGAGATCCCACTTGTTTACAAGTAAGACCAATCCCTTATTGTTTTTTAGGATGAGCGACATTATGTTAATATCCTGGGCTTCAAGTCCTCTTTCAGCGTCAATCATGAGAAGGCAGATATCTGAATTTTCTATTGCCCTGATAGCTCTCATGACCGAATAAAACTCGATATTCTCACTTACCTTCGATTTTTTTCTTAAGCCTGCTGTATCAACCAGGAAAAAGTTATGATTATATTTATTATACCTCGTAAAAGTTGAATCGCGGGTTGTTCCCGCAACCGGAGTAACTATGTTCCTTTCTTCCCCCAGAAAAGAGTTAATGAGTGATGATTTACCCACATTGGGACGTCCCACAATAGCTATACGGGGCAGTTTATACATAGTTTCAGGAATCTCTTCTCTTAGTTCTTTTACAGCAGCATCAAGAAGATCGCCCGTACCGCTGCCGTTAATAGAACTTATCGGGAAATAATCACCAAGACCAAGATTATAAAACTCACTTGCCTCAAGGAGCCGTTCTGTATTATCAACCTTATTTACAATCAGTAAAACCTTTTTTCCTGATTTTCTTAAGAGGCCGGCAACCGAGATGTCGAGTTCATGAATACCGGTTGTTACATCTACCATGAACATTATAAGGTCAGATTCTTCAATTGCAAAAAGAACCTGCTTGTTTATCTCCTCCTCAAAAATATCATCAGAATTCTCAACATAACCACCGGTATCAATTACTGAGAAATCGATACCATTCCAGTTACAGATGCCATAGTTGCGATCGCGTGTTACACCGCTCATCTCATCCACGATAGCTTCCCTTGATTCGATAAGTCTGTTGAACAATGTTGATTTTCCAACATTGGGCCTGCCTATTATTGCGACTATCCTGCTCATCTTTATTATTGTCAGATTATCGGTATCCGAATCTTTTTAACATTGAAGGCTTATCCCTCCAGTCTTTTGTAACCTTTACAAACAGCTCGAGATATATCTTTTTGCCAAAGAAGCCCTCCATGTCATGTCTTGCTTCCGTACCTACTTTTTTAAGCATTGTTCCCTTGTGGCCTATCAGAATTCCTTTCTGGCTTTCACGGACAACATGGATCAGCGCCCTGATCCGTATGATATCCTCCTCCTCCTTAAAGCTTTCTATTTCTATCTCAACGGAATAGGGGATCTCTTTCTTATAATTCAGCAGGATTTTTTCCCGCAGGATCTCTGATGCAAAGAAACGCTCGTATTTATCTGTGAGCTGGTCTTTCGGGAAAAAAGGCTCTCCTTCCGGCAGTTTGCTGATAACTGCTTTTAAAAGTATATCCAGGTTGAATTTGTTGATTGCTGAAACAGGTATTACCGGCGAATCCGGGAAGATCTCAATCCATAAATCGGTGATCCTTTCAAGCTCTTCCTGGTTTGAAAGGTCTATTTTATTTATGACAGTTATAATAGGTATCCCCGACTCCCTGATTTTTGCTGTGTATTCTTTTTCTGCGCAGGGATTCTCCTTAACATCTGTAACATAAAGGATCACATCGGCATCGGCCAGGGCAGTTTTCACAAAGCTCATCATTGCCGCCTGGAGCTTATACTGCGGCTTCAGTATTCCCGGTGTATCAGAATATACAATCTGGAAATCATCTCCATTGACTATGCCTATAATACGGTGGCGGGTGGTCTGGGCTTTCGATGTTATTATTGAAAGCTTCTCTCCCACAAGAGCATTCATGATAGTAGATTTACCGACATTGGGATTACCAAATATATTAACAAAACCTGTCCTGTGATTCATTGATATTAATTAAAAAATGCCGCGTTTAATCATATTAATCTCTTTCACGGTGAGAAATCTCCATTTTCCACGCGGCAGGTTCTTTTTTGTCAGACCGGCGAAATATACCCTGTCGAGTTTTTTAACCTTATATCCAAGCGATTCAAACATTCTTCTTACCACTCTGTTCTGCCCTGAATGAAGCTCTATCCCGATCTGACTCCTGTCTTCAGGATCAGCATAGGACACTGCATCAGCTATGACAAGCTCACCCTCAAGATCTATCCCTTCTGTTAGCCGGAACAGGTCATTTTTCTGAACCTGTTTGTCAAGAAAGATATGATAGATTTTCTTCCTGTTATATTTTGGGTGAGTGAGTTTACTGGTCAGATCTCCGTCGTTGGTGAGGAGAAGAACACCGGTAGTAGCCTTATCCAGCCTGCCCACAGGATAGACTCTCTCAGGGCAGGAATCTCCAAGCAGATCAAGAACGGTAAGTTCAGCATGAGGATCCTCAACAGTTGTAACATAACCTTTGGGCTTATTCATAAGAATATATACCTTCTTCTCTGCTGATAATTTTTTGCCTTTATATCTTACATCATCATTATGGCTGACCTTTGTTCCAAAGTCAGTGATATTTTTCCCGTTAACGGAAATGTGTCCCTTAAGAATAATCTCATCAGCTTCACGGCGGGAACAAAGCCCGCTGTTTGCAATAAACCTGTTGAGCCTTATCTGTTCGGACCCTCCTTTTACCTGTTTTCCTTCGGGTTTTGCGAAGGATTTTCCCCCTTTCCTGCCGCGGTTCATTTCACCATTTTATCAGGCTGCAAAGGTACAATTATTTGTCAATTTATGATTTAATGAATTTTTTGCACCTTTGTTGTTCTGAAAAAGAAGAGCATGACAATAATAAAATCAATTTCCGGCATAAGGGGGACCGTCGGGGGAATACCGGGCGAAAATCTGACTCCGATTGATATTGTTAAGTTCACTGCTGCTTATGGTACGTGGGTAAAACAGAGGTATACAGGAAAACCGGTTACAATTATCATTGGCAGGGATGCCCGCAGATCAGGAGCTATGGTCAGCAGTCTGGTAATAACCACATTACGCAGTATGGCGATCAATGTTACCGACCTTGGCATGGCAACAACCCCAACGGTCGAAATAGCTGTTACGGGAACAGGAGCCCAGGGTGGCATAATAGTAACAGCCAGTCATAATCCCGAACAGTGGAATGCACTTAAACTTTTAAACGAAAAGGGAGAATTCCTTTCGGCTGCTGACGGTGGAAAATTACTGATACTGGCGGATGAAGAACGATTTGAATTTGCAACTCCGGATTATGAAGGCTCTCTTGGCAGTGACAATACATGGAGGCAGAAACATATTGACGAGATACTTAAACTTGATCTGGTAGATACTGACGCAATAAGAAATGCAGAATTAACTGTGGCCGTCGATTGTATTAATTCTGTTGGCGTAATAGTATTACCTGCGTTATTGACCTCCCTGGGCGTTAAAAAGGTTATAGGGCTTAATATGGTTCCCGATGGGAAATTTGCACATACCCCGGAACCCCTTCCGGAGAATCTTAAGGAGATATCTGACCTTGTTGCGAGAGAAAATGCTGACATTGGTTTTGCAGTTGATCCGGATGTAGACAGGCTGGCAGTGATAAGTGAGGATGGAACAATGTTTGGTGAGGAATATACGCTTGTTGCAGTATCCGATTATGTCCTGCAGCACACTCCCGGAAACACTGTCTCGAATATGTCATCAACAAGAGCATTAAAGGATGTGACGGAAAAACATGGCTGTTCTTATTTTTCTTCACCGGTGGGGGAGGTAAATGTGGTTGCAGAGATGAAAAGGCGAAATGCTGTCATCGGGGGAGAAGGAAACGGAGGTGTTATTTACCCTGAATTTCATTATGGGCGCGATGCACTTGCAGGTATCGCTCTCTTTCTGACACACCTGGCAAAAAGCAGGATGAAGTGCTCTGAACTACGCAGACAATATCCCGATTATATTATTGCAAAGAAAAAATTGGCTCTTGATCCGGAAACCGACTTTAATGTAATTATGAATGCTGTCAGAAAAGAGTTCCATAACAGTAAGATTGATGAGAAGGATGGCCTGAAAATAGAATTATCGTCGGGGTGGATACAATTACGTAAATCGAACACTGAGCCAATAATGAGGATATATGCCGAAGGTAATACAATTCAGGAGGCCGAAGAGTTTGCCGAGAAGATTATTTTAATTGTTAATAAACTCTAAAACTCTTTCATTTTCTACAAGGGTATGGAATAAAATTTGGTTGAAGTGTGTCTTTAGTGGTAAAGCATTTTACAAAATGGTGTTAAATATTGTTAATGTAAAATCATTTAGAATGCCGTTTTAATACTTTTGTGGCAATTATTTGAAATTTTATTTAAGTAAATCATATCATGAAGAAAACACTCATCATTACAGCGATTGTTGCAGTTATAGCAATTATTGTTGTTGTTTTGATCAATAAGCTTGCCTCAAAGAAGGAACTTGAAAATCTTTATGTAGAAGCACAAAGAGGTCAGTTTGATATCATAGTAATAACCACAGGGGAGTTGCAGGCTGAGAATTCTACTGATATAACAGGACCTGATTTTGCACAAAGCAGGCGCATCAGGGCAATGGACATTAAGATCACAGACCTTGTACCTGAGGGTACTGAAGTGAAAGGAGGTGATTATGTAGCTACTCTTGACAGAACCTCTTTTGACAACACTTTAAAAGATGAACTGGAGAGACTGGATACTTACGAAACCAATCTGGAGGTCAAGATACTTGATACAGCAGTTTCACTCAGTAACCTTCGGGATAACATAAAAAACCTGCGGTTTGCTGTTGAAGAGGCAGGAATCACTCTTCAGGAGTCGAAATATGAACCTCCTACTACTATACGCCAGGCCGAAATATCTCTTGATAAGTCTAAACGTTCTCTTGAACAATCTATCAGAGGCTATGAGCTGAAAGTCGAACAGGCCCGTTCCGATATGCGGACCATTCAAATCCAACTGACAGAACAGCGCCAGAGAGTTGCTGATCTGCAGACGGTCCTTTCAAAATTTGTGATTACCGCACCCTCTTCAGGAATGGTGATTTATTATAGAGACAGGTCGGGATCCAAAAGAAAAGTAGGATCATCAATAAGCCCCTGGGATAACGTTGTCGCCACTCTCCCTGATATGACAAGCATGATATCAAAAACTTATGTGAATGAGATTGACGTAAGTAAAGTTAAAGAAGGTCAAATAGTTGATATTATGGTAGATGCATTTCCTGATAAACTATATTCCGGTACAGTGATAAGCGTTGCCAACATAGGCGAACAGCTTCCAAATACTGATGCCAAGGTTTTCGAAGTCGTAATCAAACTCGATGGCACTGACCTGATACTAAAGCCATCAATGACAACAGGAAATAAGATCATCACCAAAAGTATACCCGATGTGACCTATATCCCTCTTGAGAGCGTTATGACAGGTTCAGACAGTATACCTTTTGTTTATCTCAAGAATGGCACAAAACAGATCGTTGTCCTTGGGGAATCAAATGAAAATAGTGTGATTGTTGAGCAGGGGATTAAGCTCGGCACGAAGATATATCTTAATACTCCTGAAGAACCTGAAAAATTTACAAAGCTGGCAGGAGTTGAACTGATAGATGTTATAAAGCAAAAAGAAAAAGAGAAAAGAGAAGCTGAGAAGAGAGAAAACCAGGAGACTCAAAGAGGATTTGGAGGCAGGGGCGGAACAATGGATATAACACCGGAAATGATGCAACAGTTTCAGAATATGAGAGGTAACACGCCACCGGGGCAGGGCGGTAGAAACATGGATACCGCTGCGATGAGGCGTTTTATGCAAATGCGCCGCGATATGCCCCAGGGTGGACAAAGAGACTCTGTTGTGATTCGTCGTTCTCAAAACCCGGGAGACCCGCCCCCGGGAGGCCGGCAAAATTAAAGGTAAAACAACAAACCACATTAAACGGATATTTAAACAGGAAATACAATGTTCAGATTTATATTAAGATATTTCCACGATATAGAGATAGCTGTTGAATCAATAGTATCCAACAAGCTGAAATCAATGCTTACGGCTCTCGGTATCATTTTCGGAGTTGCTGCCGTTATTGCTATGCTTGCAATAGGCAAGGGAGCAAAACAGGAGATCATGGAACAGATGAAAATGGTTGGTGTTAACAACATTCTCATAAATCCGATAGTCCAGGAACAAAGCTCATCAGGTGATGAAGGAGAGAAGCAGACAAAGAAGTTTTCGAGAGGCCTTAATATGCTCGATGTTGATGCCATACACGAAACCATTCCATCGGTAAAAAGAATCAGCCCTGAGATCTCATTTAACTCAACAGCAATGATGAGCGGCGTGAAATATACCGCCAAGCTGGTCGGGGTATCAAATGACTACTTTCATCTGTATAATCTGCCACTGACTTCAGGAGCCTTCTTTAACTACTACCAGGAAGAAAATGGGATACAGGTCTGTATAATAGGGGCCAATATCAGGGCGAAATTTTTCAGCCAGGTTGATCCGATAGGGCAATATTTAAAGTTTAACGGTATTTGGCTCAAGGTGATAGGAGTCCTTCAGAAAACAACCGTAAGCCTTACAGGTTTTGAAGAAAAGGGAGTTAATGTTTATAATGATAATATTTATATCCCGATACAGACAATGCTTCTTAGATATCAGAACAGGGCGCTTGTGAACACCAAACTGGCATCGGAAGCTTCCTCAAATGTAATGGTTATGGGTGGTCCGGGTGGAGGCATGATGGGAAGGATTATTGTAAGCAGCTCCGATGCAAGCACAGAAGCTGAAACCAACTATAATCAGCTTGACAGAATCGTTGTTCAGGTTACTGAAACCGAGCAGATCAACCCGACAACGGAGATATTGAGCCGTATGCTTACACGCCGTCATTCGAGTGTAAAGGATTTTGAAATTACGGTGCCTGAATTACTCCTTAAGCAGCAGCAGAGAACAAAGGATATCTTCAACATTGTTCTCGGCGCTATTGCAAGTATATCACTTATCGTAGGAGGGATTGGTATCATGAATATCATGTTCGCTTCAGTTATGGAAAGAATAAAGGAGATAGGAACAAGAATGGCCATAGGTGCTAAAAAAATGGATATAATTGTACAGTTCCTTTCTGAGGCAGTACTGATAAGTGTGATCGGAGGTTTTATTGGTATATTTCTGGGGGTTATCATGGCCAAGCTTATTGAGCAGATCGCCGGAATTATGACTATTGTCTCATTCTTCTCCGTTTTTGTTGCTTTTGGAGTATCAGCGGCTGTAGGTGTGGTTTTTGGCTATTCTCCGGCAAAACGTGCATCAGAAAAAGATCCTATAGAATCGTTAAGATATGAATAAAATATTAATAATGAAGAAATTACTATTACTTTCGATTATCACATTATACCTTTTACCGGTGCAGAGAGCTTCTGCTCAGGAATTGAAAAGGCTTACATTTGATCAGGTAATCCAGCTTGCTGAAGAACAATCTCCCTATGCATTGATAGCGAAACACAGGTTCAGGGCAAGCTACTGGCAATACAGAACATTTGTTGCACAATACCGGCCTTCACTGACCCTTTCAGGATCCACACCCGATTACAGTACAGCATACAGCAGGGTATGGAATGCGGTGACAAACCAGTATGATTATGTTTCCACTAATATTCTACAAACAATAGGTTCTCTGTCTCTGACTCAAAATATAGGGCTGACAGGTGGTTCTATCTCATTACAGTCAGATCTTACACTGGAAAATGATTTTGAGTCAAATGAAAATAACTATATCACTGCACCTGTAAGTATCAGGCTGGTTCAGCCTATTTTCAGGTACAATGAGCTCAAATGGCAGAAGAAAACAGAACCATTGAAATATGAGTCTGCAAAAAAAACCTATCTGGGAAACATGGAAGATGTTCATATTCAGGCTGTCCAGATATTCTTTTCCCTTGCTCTTGCCCAGATAAACAAGCAGATTGCGGAAATGAACTATCTGAACGCCGATACTTTATGGAGAATGGCACAGGGGCGTTTTAATCTGGGTACTATTGCAGAAGATGAACTTCTTCAGATGCAGCTCTCCTGGCTTAATTCAGAGACATCAAGAAAACAGGCTGAGATGAATCTGAGAGACAGGGAAATACGACTCAGGTCCTTTCTCGGATTCAATGAGAATGTAAGGATAGAACTTATTCTTCCCAATGAAATCCCTGAACTGCAGGTTGACGTTGAAGAGGTCCGTGAACTTGCTCATACAAATAATCCTGAAATACTTGATCAGCAACTTACCCTTCTTACTGCACAGAGCAATGTTGCTCAGGCAAAGGCTGAAAAAGGTCTTAATGCAAATCTTACTGCTTCATTTGGTATGAGGGACCAGGATCCCGTTTTTACCAAAGCATATGAACAATCCAATCAGCAGCAGACTGTCAGAATCGGGATAACTTTACCAATACTGGACTGGGGACTGGGCCAAGGCAGATACAGGATGGCACAGTCGAGCCTTCAGCTGGCCCAGGTGCAGGCAGAGCAGACACTTATTGATTTTGATCAGAACCTCTATCTCGATGTTGAACAATTTAACCTCCAGTCCGAACAGGTTGCTATTGCCGCAAAATCGGATACTGTAGCTGCAAAAATGTACGAGGTTACAAAACAGAGATTCCTTATTGGAAAAATAACTGTACTCGAACTGAATAATGCCGATACAAAAAAAGATGAGAACAGAAGAGCATATGTGATGGCACTGCAGAACTACTGGAATTATTTCTTTAATATAAGGAAACTGGCACTTTATGATTTTCTGAACGGAAAGCAGCTCGGAACAGACTACGAGATACTCCTTGATTAGGAGATATATAATTTCTATGGCAAGGCTGGATATTGAATATTCAGCCTTTTTTTATGTAAAAAATTAATATATTTGCGCCTCAATAATCAAGTTACTGAATAATTCAAAAGAGATATAATGCAAAACAAAGCAGTCATTATCATTTTGGCAGTTGCATTGGCACTGGTATCTGTATACCAGCTTTCCTTCACAATAGCAACCAGTACAGTAAAGAAAGAAGCAAAGGAATATGCTCAGGGCAGTCTGGTCAGGCAGAATCAGTACATAGATTCAATCTCGACACTTACAAAAGAGGAATGGAGCTTTCTGGGTTACACCTTCAAGGAGTGTCAACAGAGAGAACTCAACCTTGGTCTTGATCTTAAAGGGGGGATGAATGTAATCCTTGAAGTTTCTGTTGAAGACATTCTTAAGGCTCTATCTAACTACAGCACTGACAAAACTTTCGCAGAAGCTCTTTCCAGGGCAAAGCAATATCAGAAGGAAAGCCAGCTAGATTTTCTTACACTCTTTGGAAGGGCCTTTCAGGAGATTGATCCTAATGCAAAACTGGCAGCAATATTCGGTACAGTTGACCTCAGGGACAGGATCAACTTCAATTCAACAAACGAGGATGTACTTGCAGTTCTTGACGAAGAGGTTTCCGCTGCCATCTCTAACGCATTCAATATTCTGAGAGCCAGGATCGATCGTTTTGGAGTAGTGCAGCCTAATATAACCCAACTGGCTACTAAAGGACAGATCCTTATTGAGCTTCCCGGCCAGACAGACCCGCAGAGGGTCCGTGAGCTGCTGCAGGGGACCGCTAACCTTGAATTCTGGGAGACCTATGAAAATGGTGAGATAATAGGTTATCTTTCGCAGGCAAATAGTCTGCTGAAAGAGATCCTTGACAGCCGACAAAAAATTGAAACAGCTGAAGAACAACCTGTTGAAGAGGTTGTTGCCGCTGATACAACAAAGAAAGAAGACCAATCCCTGCTCGATCTTATAGAACAGGATACCATGCAGTCGACTGCTGCAACAACAATTGAGGAATTTACATTACAGAATCCGTTATTTGGAATTCTGAATCCACGTGTAACCGCCCAGGGAGAGGCATTACCATCCAGTATGGTAGGACTGGCAAGCGGAAAAGATACTGCGAAAATTAACAGCTACCTGAATATGAGCCAGATAAGGGCACTCTTTCCCCGCGATGTGAGATTCTTGTGGAGCCAAAATCCTTATAAATATGACGAGTCACAAACACATTACGAACTACACGCAATCAAGATTACGACCCGTGATGGCCGCCCGCCCCTTAGTGGTGACGTGATCACCGGCGCCAGACCATCTTCAGGGATTACCGGATCAGAAGTCAAAGTTGATTTCTCAATGAATGCCGAAGGAGCCAAAACCTGGCAGAGGATGACAAGGGAGAATATTAATCGCTGTATCGCGGTGGTACTTGACGGCTATGTACGTTCTTACCCCAGGGTGCAGAATGAAATTACCGGAGGCAGTACTGAAATAACGGGTGATTTTACTATAGAAGAAGCTGATGACCTCGCCAATATTTTGAAATCAGGTAAGCTGCCCGCTCCTGCAAGAATTATTTCAGATACGATCATTGGTCCTACACTGGGTAAGGAGGCAATTAATGCAGGTATGATCTCGTTCATCATAGCATTTATAATGGTGCTGGTTTATATGATCTTTTATTACAGCCGCAGTGCGGGAAGTATTGCCGATTTAGCACTCTTTGCCAACGTTTTCCTTATTTTTGGCGTATCTGCCTCCCTTGGCGCTGTACTTACTCTTCCTGGTATCGCCGGTATAGTCCTCACTATGGGTATGGCAGTGGATGCCAACGTACTTATTTATGAACGAATCCGTGAGGAACTTAGAGCAGGAAAGGGCATAAAACTTGCTATTGCCGATGGCTATAAAGGAGCCCTCTCCGCAATTCTCGACTCAAATATCACCACCCTGCTTACAGGTATTGTACTTTATGTTTTCGGAACAGGACCGATAAAGGGATTTGCTACTACACTGGTAATTGGGATATTTACTTCACTTTTCTCTTCAATATTTATAACCCGTCTTATTTATGAATGGCGCCTGAAAAGAAATGCCAAATTGACCTTCTCAATAAAAATCACAGAAAATTTCCTGAAAAATATTCATGTCGATTTCCTGGGTAAAAGGAAAATATTTTACGCGATCTCTTTGAGTATAATAATCATTGGCATAGTATCTCTTTCTATCAGGGGATTGAATCAGGGTATCGATTTTACAGGTGGCAGAACATATGTTGTGAGATTTAAGAACACTGTATCAACATCGGATGTTGCACAGCATCTCACCGAAAAATTTGATGGGGCACCCCAGGTCGTAACCTTTGGAAGTGACAATCAGGTAAGGATCACCACCAAATATAAGATTGATGAAACCGGAGCTGATGATGAGGTTGAAACGACTCTTTATGAAGGACTTAAGGATATGTTGGATCCTGATGTCACTAAAGAAGAATTTCTTTCGGACTATAGAGTGAGCTCCGAAACTATTGGTCCGACAGTTGCAAGTGATATCAGGAATAAAGCAGTCTGGGCAGTGTCGATAGCATTTTTAATAATGTTCTTCTATATATTCATACGCTTCAGAAACTGGCAGTACGGATTAGGTGCTTTAGCTGCAGTTGCACATGATGTTTTAATTGTTATCGGTATTTATTCACTGCTGTGGGGTATACTGCCTTTCTCCATGGAAATAAACCAGTCATTTATTGCCGCTATCCTGACAGTTATCGGATATTCAGTAAACGATACTGTTGT
>CAZHRV010000156.1:0-1918 GCA_964535035.1 uncultured Rikenellaceae bacterium | reverse complement strand
CTTTCTGATTTTAGTTGCCAGCTCCTCAGCTACAATATTTGTTTCAGCGATATTATAACCATATATTTCAACATCAACAGTATTGGATCCGAAGCTTGCCATGCTTTCCGAGGTACTCACTGTAAAATCAACAATCTCAGGCAATTTAGCAAGTTCAACTCTCATTTCCTCAGCAATGGTCATTACATTCTTTCCCCTTTCTTCAATCGGGACAAGTCTCATTGAATATGTTATTACATGAGTCCCGCCTGCACCGAATAAAGATGAGAACCCGGCCTGGTCGTCTGAACCGGTTGATGAGGATACAAGATTGACCTCCGGGTATTTATCCTTGATGAGTTCATCGATTTTATCGGTTGTCTTTATAGTCTCGTCCACCCTTGTACCTGTCTGAAGCTCAATTGTTGCAGTAATTCTTGACTGGTCTGCTTCAGGGAAGAACTCTGTGTCAACCACGAAAAACAGGCTCATTGACGCCACAAAAATCACAATTGCGATAAGTAATACCACTGTTTTGTGATGGAGAGCCCAGCGAAGGGTCTTCTCATAAAAATGGTCAAACCAGTCAAGAGCTTTCCTGATACTTCCATCATAGGTCCAGAACGATGCATCCTTTCTAATGGGATACCATTTAAGTAAAAGGGCACTCATTGTGGGAGTAAGAGTTATTGCAGCGAAGACCGATGTTATAATAGTTATTGACACCAGCATACCAAGCTGCTTAAAGAGTACTCCGGTAAGTCCCTTTACAAATGTGAGTGGGAAGAAGACTGCAACCACTGTTAATGTTGTGACAATAACTGCGAGCCATACCTCATTTGTAGCATATATTGCCGCCTCCCTGGGGCGGCTTCCCCTTTCAACATGTTTTGTGATGTTTTCCAGGACAACAATAGCATCATCCACGACCATACCTATTGCAATTGAAAGTGATGTCAGTGAGATGATATTTATTGACTCCCCTGTGACAAATAGATATATAAAGGCCACTACCAGGGAAATAGGGATTGTAACAATGATTATAATAGTAGCCCTCCAGCGCCCCAGGAAGAATAGTACTACAAGAACCACAAAAATTGCAGCATAAAGGAGCGTTTCTGTAAGGTTGCTTATTGAATCCTTAATAAATGTTGCACTGTCAAAAAGCTTTTCTATCTTGACATCGGCCGGAAGATCATTTGTTAACCCGGCAAGTGTTTTCTCTATCTCCTTTGTTACTTTTACGGTATTGCCTCCTGATTGCTTCTGAACATACATGGTCATCCCCTGGAGACCATTTATCCTTGTATCGAGTTTTGTTTCACGGATTGTATCACGTACCACTGCAACATCTCTCAGGTATACATTATTGCCGTTATAGCTGCTTACAACCAGGTTTTTTATGACATCACTCTCGGGGAATTCACCTTGTATCCTCAGAGGATAATCATTCTGTCCCATTTCTATATAACCTGCAGGCATGTTCATGTTCTCTGCCCGTAAAATATTGCCGATCTGTTCTATTGTGAGATTGTATGCCTCCATCTTCCGCGGATCAACATCAATGTACACTTTACGGCCGGGGACACCTGCAAGACTCACTGATCCGACACCCTCTATCCTGTTGAGGGGATTTACTATTTTCTCATCAAGTATTTTCTCAAGCCCCCTGTAACTCTCTTCTGCAGTAATGGCATAGAAGATTATAGGCATCATACTTGAATTGAATTTCATTATTGTCGGCTTTTCACTGTCCTCAGGCAGGTAATTCTCTATGAAACTAAGGTTGCTTCGGATGTCGTTGGAAGCTTCATCGAGATTTGTACCATATTCAAAATTCATAAAGATTACCGAGAGACCATCACTTGAGGTGGATGTCATTTCCTTAAGATTACTTACAGAGTTGAGCATATCTTCTATAGGTCTCGTTATATTGGAT
>CAZHRV010000155.1:0-2431 GCA_964535035.1 uncultured Rikenellaceae bacterium | reverse complement strand
GGGTGGTTATGAAAACCACAGGGGCAGGGATTCATACTTGCCACCAGCATAAAACTTGCAGGATAATCGCAGGTTGATTTTGCTCTCGAAATTGTTATTACCCTGTCTTCAAGGGGTTGTCTCATCACTTCAAGTACTGTTCGCTTGAATTCGGGCAGCTCATCAAGGAACAATACACCATTATGTCCAAGCGATATTTCTCCCGGTTGGGGAAAGGTACCTCCTCCTACCAGGGCGACATCAGAAATTGTATGATGAGGTGACCTGAAAGGTCTTCTGGTCATAAGTGCCGTATGATCATCTATCTTTCCTGCCACCGAATGAATTTTAGTAGTCTCCAGTGCTTCTTCCAGTGTCAAAGGCGGCATGATTGTCGGTAACCGTTTCGCCAGCATTGTTTTACCGGAACCCGGAGGACCGATCATTACCAGGTTATGGTGACCTGCTGCTGCAACTTCGAGTGCCCGCTTTACGTTTTCCTGCCCTCTGACATCGGAAAAATCAAACTCATATTTGTTGGCCTCTTCAGAGAATATTTCGAGCAGATCCACTTTTACAGGATCAAATTTACGTGTGCCGTTAAAGAAATCGACAACATCGTTGAGTTTGTCCATTCCATATACATTCAGGCCATTTACAACAGCAGCCTCCCGAGCATTTTTCGAAGGTACAATGATTCCCTTAAATCCCTCTTCCCTTGCTCTTAAAGTAATGGGCAGAACTCCTTTTACCGGTTGAAGCGTACCATCGAGGGATAACTCCCCTATCAACAGGTAAGATTCAATTTCACCTTTGATCACTTTTTCATCAGCTGCAAGGATCCCCATGGCAAGAGGAAGATCGTATGAAGATCCCTCTTTACGGATATCAGCAGGGGCCATGTTTATTACTACCTGCTTCCCCGGCCAGTGAAATCCAATAGAGCGCAGGGCCGACTCAATTCTCTGCTGGCTCTCTTTCACAGCCGAATCTGGCAGTCCGACAAGAAAAAACCGGATACCCCTTGACACATTTACCTCAATGGTAACTGTCACAGCATCAATACCGGTTACAGCACTAGCAAATGTCTTGACAAGCATATTTTGAAATTTTGTGGCACAAATGAAAATGCAACATCAAATTTAAGAAATATATATTTAATTGAAAACGATTAAGAAGGTTCAAGGGGTTTAAAAAAGCGAAATACTCTACCAGGAGGACCTGTTTTCCGAGTCAAAGCTTTGATATTTCTCTTTTCATTACTTCCTGGAGGTAAAGGAAATAAATGCAGTAAAATCAAATGTACTATACATAAACTTTTATAAATAGGCTGAGTTCTTCTAATATTAGAATTTAACTCTCAATGTAAGTCCAATGGGAATTGAGGAATTTTGATAAATTTGTTGTGTTAATATAGAAATGTGTTTTTAGATTAAATAAGACATATTACCATAGTCTGCAGTCAAATTTATTTTCACTCCATAATTACTGAACGCTATATCAGATAAATGATTATGTAGTAATAATTCGGTTAAATGTCTGTATATATACTTATTACATGATTATGATGTACTGCCTTTAACAATGATGGCTCGATAAAAATGCCCTGAAATATTAAATCTCCGAGCATCTTATTATCAGCTTTAATGCTGAATTCATGTGCCACAATTCTTGTAGCCGGTAAGGCTGATGAATGCCAATTATCGTTATGGGATTCTTAACCGGACACTAGTGATATAAATCTTAAAACAGTTCGCACCACTCTTTTAGCAGCAGAGCAAGATCATAAGCAAACTTACGAATTTCCCCTCTTTCTTTTTCTTTATCTTCGTCAGACATTTTCCGCCAGGTTTCTATTTTAGCAGAAGGTGGTTCCCACATTGGAACCATTTCAGCTCCTTCCAGCAGGTTAGCACAATATTCGGCAGCTTCCAGGATATCGTCAACCGAATTTCCCGAAGTTTCAAAAGGTTCAATTAGAAATACATCTGATAATACATCAAAATCACCACCAAGTGCTTTTTCTAAAAGATCGATAGCTTTCTCTACATGTTCTTCCCTGTTAGGAACTACTTTGATTGTAGTATTCAGATCGCGTTTTCTGTAGAATCCGTAGATTGCTGCAATTGTAGAAGGATCACGAATGGTCCCGTCAGGATAAACCAGGCCGTGGATATCTGACCAATAACCACTGATTATAAGGTTAAAAACGTACCATCCGACATTATGTTTATTACAGATCTCCAGAGCCATGTCATAAGGATTGGAACGCCCAATGCAACCTAATTCGCTATTGATTAATGGTTTGTTATATTTCTTTGAAAATTCCTCAGCAATGGCATAACTTTCCTCAACCCGGGAACGGGTTTCAAGATAATCGTGAAAAGAAATTACATCGACCAAATCAGCTGTATTTCCACAAAATTTAGGTAGCCAGTGGCCTACTGTAACA
>CAZHRV010000154.1:0-3798 GCA_964535035.1 uncultured Rikenellaceae bacterium | reverse complement strand
CATTGGCTGCCATTATGCAAAGATCTTTCCGGCACATGGTATTGGAGGAGCTGAGTATCCTTACGTGCTTGCAGGCATGATTGATGACTGGGGAGGCAGCCAGGTTGATTATCCGGAAAGACGTCATTGCTGCGGCTTTGGCTTCAGGCAATACTTGCTGAAATCGAACAGAGGTTATTCAGTCACAAATTCAAAAATTAAGTTTGATTCAATGCTGCCCTATAAACCTGATCTGATTATTGCCAATTGCCCGGGGTGTACTTTTTTCCTCGACCGCTGGCAATATGTAATTGCAGAACAGGAGGGCAAAACTTATGGTGAAGACGGGTATGGAATACCGGTACTGACCTATGAAGAGATTGCAGGACTTCTGTTAGGATATGATCCCTGGGATATAGGCCTGCAAGTCCACCAGGTAACGGTTGAACCTTTACTTGATAAGCTGGGAATAAAATATGATCCTGAAAATAAATATAAGGGTGTGAATGGAGAAAATTTGGGTATTCCGGAATACCCGCAGGTATTGAAATGTTGTTGAAAAATGTTTCATAACCATTTCCAGTGAACTGAAATGGGATGAAATATATAAAACTAATTTAAGATTATAACTATAAATTATTGATAATATGAGAACTATAGATGTTTTAATTATTGGAGGAAGCGCGGCGGGAATGGTTGCTGCATTAACAGGTAAATCATCATGGTCTGAGAAGAAATTTATTTTAGTCAAGAAACAGAAGGAAATGATGGTGCCCTGTGGAATACCATACATTTTCGGAACACTTGAAAATATTGATCATAATACAATGCCGGTTGATGCTATGATGGAAAAAGCCGGGATAGAATCGATTGTTGATGAGGCAACTTTTATAAACACTGAAAATAAAAGTGTTGATTTTGCCAGCGGAGAGACAATAAAATATGATAAGCTTGTCCTGGCAACAGGATCAATACCTGTGAAGCCTAAATGGCTTCTTGGAGGAGATAAGGAAAATGTCTTTGTCATCCCAAAAGACAAAATCTACCTTGAAGAGATGAAAAACAGAATCGATTCGCTTAAGAGTGTTGTGGTAATCGGGGCCGGATTCATTGGTGTTGAATTTTCTGATGAACTTGCAAAAGGCGGACATGAAGTAGTTCTGATAGAAAAACTGCCGGAAATTCTGTCACTGGCTTTCGATGTTGAACTATCACAAAAAATTGAAGATATTCTGATTGACAGAGGAGTAAAAATCATAACAGGAAACGGAATAAAAGAGATAAAAGGAGACAAAAAAGTTGAAAGAGTGGAGCTTGAAAATGGTGATTCTTTTGAAACAGATGCAGTCATACTTACGATAGGGTACAAACCAAATGTAGAGTTAGCACGTAAATCGGGTATTTATATTGATGAAAGTAGTTTTATTGCGGTTGATGAATATATGCGTACGCATATCAAGGATATTTTTGCCGTTGGTGATTGTGCACAAAAACGTGATTTTGTAACCCGTGCACGAGTCCCGACCATGCTCGCCTCAACAGCCTGTGCTGAAGCACGGATAGCAGGGATGAATCTGTTTAACCTTAATGTTGTGAAGACTTTCAGCGGTACAATCGCAATATATTCCACTGCCATAGGGAATACTGGTTTCGGGACAGCAGGAATAACTGAAGCAAGGGCAAAAATAGAAGGAATTGATACTATTACGGCAATATTTGAAGGTGTTGACCGCCATCCCGGCAATCTCCCCGACTCACATAAACAACTCATAAAACTCATTGCTGCCCATCATTCAGGTGTAATAATTGGTGGCGAGGTCATCGGCGGACTGAGTACCGGAGAACTTACCAATGTAATCGGTCTTGCCATACAGAACAGGATGTCAGTCTATTCATTACTTACATCCCAGATAGGAACCCACCCATGCCTTACTGCATCACCTGCCGGTTACCCTTTGATTAAAGCAGCAGAAATAATTGCAGGTAAAATGAGAATAAAATAAAATGATTCACATAGGAAAACGTTTCTGCATCAAAACATATAGCTATGGAAAAAACTAAAATAGGCATTATTATCTGTGACAGATTTAAAACCTGTGTAGGGGGGAAATGCTTCAGCTCGGCTGCCAATCGTGAAGGAGCTTTTTCAATCTATAAAAATAAAGAAATTGAAATTGCTGCTTTCACTACCTGTGGAGGCTGCCCCGGCGGCAATATTGAATATGCTCCTGAAGAGATGCTGAAAAACGGGATCACTCATATACATTTTGCAACAGGTTTTCTTGTTGGCTACCCGCCCTGTCCTTATATGGGATACTTTAAAAAGTTCATAACAGAAAAATACGGTATGAAGGTAATTTTTGGCACTCACCCAATACCCCAGAAATATTTTATCACCCACACCAATCTGAACACATGGAATAATGAATTCCTTAAGGAGTCTGTTAAGCCTACCCTGGCAGATGAGTTAACTCGTCTCCGTTATGATTAAAATTGCAGTAGCTAGCGGGAAGGGCGGTACAGGCAAAACATTTATTGCTACAAACATATTTCATACCCTGTTGCAGAATAATCACAGGGCAATGCTTGTTGATTGTGATGCTGAAGCTCCAAATGCTGCTGCATTCTTTAATATAATTGAGACTGGCAGGACAGAAGTAACTCAGCCGGTGCCGGTCATCAACACTGATCTGTGTACTTTCTGCGGTAAATGCCGTGAATATTGTAACTATAATGCTATTTTTCTGCTTCCACCGGCGAAGATCATCAATGTTATCGAAGACCTGTGCCACGGCTGCGGTGCATGCAGTGTTGCATGCACGTATGGGGCAATTACCGAAAAATCTGTATCCCTGGGCCAGGTAATTCAATATAGAACAAGGGAGTATCATACCGTTATCGAAGCCCGTACCAATATCGGGGTCCTTTCTCCTGTACCGGTAATAAAATCTGCAATTAAAATGGCCGGCAACAATGGTGATATTATTATCCTTGATGCACCTCCCGGGACTTCCTGCCCCTTTATCCAGACCGTCTCTGCAGCTGATTATGTGGTACTTGTAACTGAACCTACCCCATTTGGCCTCAGTGATCTGAAGCAGAGTGTTGAAACATTAAAGATCATAAATAAGCCATTCGGGATTATTTTAAACCGGGCAGATATCGGAGATAACAAAGTACAGGAGTACATGCTGAATGAAGATATTCCGCTGCTTCTTGAAATACCATTTAAAAAGGAGATTGCAGTTTTATATTCCAGGGGCAAACTGGTATCGGAAAAGGATCCTCTATTTGAAAAACAGATTCTCACAGTTTTTGAAACAATATTTGCGCAAAATGGAAATAGCAATTATCAGTGGTAAGGGAGGAACCGGAAAATCAAGTCTGAGTGCTGCCTTTGCAACTTCAGGTGAAAAGGTTGTACTTGCTGACTGTGATGTTGATGCAGCCAACCTGTACCTGCTTTTTAACCCTGTGCACGAGGATGAGGAGGTCTATATTTCAGGACATAAAGCAACTGTAGATGCTTCAAAATGTACAAATTGCGGATTATGCATAGATTACTGCCGGTTTGATGCTATCTCACCTGGAGACAAAATAGTGACAATCACAGAAATATCATGTGAAGGCTGTTTCCTCTGTTCACGAATCTGTCCGGAAAATGCAATAAGTATGATCCCGAATGATAAAAGCCGTATGTATTCAGGATCCTTCCGGAATGGTAAAATGGTGTATGGACGTTTAGCTCCTGGTGAAGAGAACTCAGGTAAACTTGTTAATATGGTAAGGGAAAAAGCAAAAAATATTGCGAAGGAAAAT